>NZ_JAMXXC010000013.1:0-78186 GCF_024129855.1 Acinetobacter lwoffii | reverse complement strand
TGAACAATTCTGCCGGAACTTATGGCGCAAATAACTTAGAAATCCCAACATTCACATTAAATAAAAAGGGTTTATTAACCTCGGCGGGTAATCGTGCATTCCCTTATGCAGGGGTTGGTCAGTATGGTGCCGCCATTTTATATGATGGGATAGATAGCTATTCAACAAGCCATGCTGTTACAGCAAATGCAGTTCGTTTTTTAGGTGAAAGACGATACAACCGCAGTCAATCTTCGGGTCAATCATTTGATTTATCTCGTCGTGATTTTGATGGTGTACACACTGAATACACGTGGAGAAATGGGCCTACAAACAACATTGGCGCGGTACAATTTTATAATTATTCTCAAGATTGGATTGGTAAAATATTCTTTGATATTGCCAGTCATAAATTATATACACAGACTTTTACCAACGGTACTACTCATTCAGCGTGGCGTGAAATCGCCTATACCGATTCATTTACTCGGTATAAACAAGATTCAGACGCAACACGGATTCACTCGCCTAATTCTCAAAAAGTATTAGAAGTAACCGATACCGATGTACGACTCTCCGATTTAATAGTTTACGGTAGACTGCTTGCTAATAATTTTGCAAGCGATTCCCCTTATTCATTCTTAACAGGTAATGGTCAACAACAAGTTGTAATGACAGGGGGGATTTTGGCCTCAGATAGTTATGCGGCAGACCAGGGGAAAGTACATGGATTGGGCATCTATGCTAAAGGTGTGATTGAAAGTGCTGCCGGGTTTAAAGGAAAATTATTAGCTAAAGATTCAAGAATTTTGAAACCTTTTAATGCCGAAAGTGGAGGAATATCTGCTTATTTTGTAACTGAATGGGGTTTGAATAATGATTATGTCGGCGGCAATTATGGCGATTTTTTATCAATCAATACATACCATGATGCATCAGCCGGAAATCAGAATGGATTATTTTTTGATAAAACTGGAAAAAGAATAGTTCATTATCAGTCTGGATGGGGTGCAGCCAATTGGGGGTATGGTAAAACACTAGCTTACGCTGAAGATGTTTTATCTACCAATGGCGGTACGATGAATGCACCTATTAATTTTAATTTATCTCATGCAGATGGCGCTTTTCATAAATTAATCGAAGGTATTACGTCTACAGATGGTGGATATATTGCGGTAGGTAATCATGGTTCTGATAAAGGTTATTTAGAATTAGGTACTACTGATGACGCTGATGCTGCAATTTATGCGCGAAAAAGAAATGCTGCCAATACAGTTCTGGAAGAAGCCGTCATTTTAGGACCTGATGGCAATACCTCTTTTCCTCATTCCGTATTTATACATAACGCAGTAGGTGGTTATGGATCATGTGGGATGATAAAAGGTAATGCGGATGGCGCATCTTATGCCGGATGTAATATAGACATTACATCATGGTTTGGGGTTGGGATTAAATCTTCAAACAGTGGCGAAAGAACAGTAGTTTTTAATGCTAGAACTGGTGATATATCTAATAGAGGTTCACTTCATACTGAACAATGGGTAAATGCTAAAGGGCTGGGGGTTAATAGTACAGAAGGTACTGGTCATGGATTATCTTTACATGGCGGTACAGCTGGAGGAATGCCAAACTATGGTATTTCATTCGCTCAAACATATCATTACGGCACATGTGGTTATGTAAATGGCGATTGGGCAACCTATTTCACAATGACTGGTGGTAATAATAGAGGTTGGATTTTCAGACATGCTGATCTTGGAAATGTAGCTTCAATTAGTTCACAAGGCTTGTTATCCATACCTACCATGAAAATGGACAGATCCAATTTTCAGATTGAGCATTATTCAACATTTTCTATTTATTACGATTTTGCCACTCGAATTGTGCGAATTGTTATGAAGGTGCAAAGTGCAGCTGGAATAGGTACTGCTGATTCACCATTTAAATTTGTAGATAATCGTTATACCGCTAAGTTTTCTCTACCGATTACTTTACAGCTTCGCCTATCAGCTGAATTTCACTTTAATAATGTCGGTCCCGGTTATACACCGTGGCATGAAGAAGCTGCTGAGTGGCATGCCTGGTGTGCGCCTGTTGGACTGCGCGGATCTACAGAAAGTGCCGTTAATGTCGATATTATGAGATGGACAGGCAGCAAAGGTGAAGCAATTGATGGATATCTAATCGTTACAGGATTCTTCTAATGGAAAAAAAATACTATTTTAACCAGGCTAAACAGGCCCTAGATATTTGTTTTAATATCGAAAGCACCCGTGATAACGATTGGCAGGAAATCGATCAGGAGACCCATTTAGCCTACTTTGAGGCTTTGAATAGCGGTCGTGTGGTTATCGGTGAAAATGAATTTTCTGAGCCAAAGCCTACAGGTTATCACGTTTGGAAAGATGGTGAATGGATCGATCCAAGAACTCCAGAACAAATCCGGGATAGTCAATTGGGACAGCTCAAGCCATTAACCCGTAGACAGTTTCGGATGGCCTTTATTTTAAATGGCTATGATCTGGATGATATTAAGGCCAAGATCCTAGAAATTGAGGATATTCAAACTCGCCAGCTAACCTTAGTGGAATGGGAAGATGCAGTCACATTTGAGCGTGATAATGCTTCACTGGTTATGATGGCTGGATTACTAGGCCTGGATGATGATCAGGTTAATGCCATGTGGAAACAAGCATTAACGCTATAAAAACGTACTGGTTATTGAAGTGGTTATTCATTCGTGAGTAATCACTTTTTTTATATATAAAAACAGAAACTTAAAATCCTATGTGATGCGTACATTACGCATCATACAAAAGCCTTGTATTTCAATTGAAAGCGCATTAATGTGGATCATAAGACTAACCAAAAAAATACAGACTTCCCATGTCTTTGACCGATAAACACGTTCGCCAGGCCCCACCAAAAGATAAAATCTATTTTTTAAGTGATGATGATGGGCTAAGCCTCAAAATAGAGCCGACCGGATTAAAAACTTGGTGCTATCGCTATACCGATCCAGTCACAAAAAAACGGGCAAGAAAAAGCCTGGGCTATTATCCAGAAATGCAGCTCAAACAGGCCAGGAATGAAAGGGACCATAAAAAAGCTTTTTTGCATATTCATGGTATTTGGGAAGGGGATGAAGTTAAAGCCAGTACCTTATTATTTTCTGATGTGGCGAATGAATGGCTAAATTTTAAAGTTAAAAATAGCCTGGGGGATAATCCTCGTTGTGGGGTTTTATCACTATCAAAAAGATGCCTGGATAATGATATAAATCCGGTTATTGGTGAAATCCCATTTAATGAGGTTAAACGAAAGGACCTGGTTAATGTGATCCGTAAAATAGAGGAACGGGGAGTAAAAGAGCCAGTTAAAAAGGCATGTAGTTATTTAAGCCAGATTTATGATTATGCCGTGGCAATTGGTTATTCTGATTTTAATATTGCGCTTAATTTAAACAAAGTATTAATTAAATCCAAAATTAAAATAAATTACCCATATTTAAAAGATAGTGAGTTAGGCGATTTTATTAAATCACTCACTGGCTATAATGCCGATCCAATTATTAAAAAGGCACTATGGTTGAAGCTTTATACTGGTGTGCGTGGTGCTGAATTAATCCAGGCAAAAGCAGAGCATTTCGACCTGGATAACAAGCTTTGGAGAATCCCGGCAATTCACGTAAAACAATTGCGGCGTAAGGCTTTGATGGGTGTCGATGTTCCTGACTACTTGGTGCCTTTATCCGATCAAGCCATTGAGGTTGTAAGATCTGCTTTGGATTGGTCCCACGGTGAACGGTATGTTTTTGCTAGTCCTAGAAAGGTCGGCCAGCATATACATTTTAATTCTATTAATACATTAATTCGCCGTATGGGGTACGATAAAAATAAATTATCTTCACATGGTTTACGTTCAACCATGAGTACAATTTTAAATGATTCTGGATTATTTAAAAGTGAATGGATTGAAGCTCAATTATCACATTCGGATAAAGACCAGACCAGGGCAAGTTATAATCATGCTGAATATATAGGACAGCGTTTAGAAATGATGCAATGGTGGGGGGATTATCTTCATAATCTGCCTACTCAAAATAAATAAACTGAGGCTGCAGATAGAAAAAACCTCGTATAAAAAAAGGCCCATTTAAGGGCCTTTTTTTAGATATGTGGATATGAACAAATAGCGTCAGTTACATATTCAAAAATAGATCCGGGCGGGATTTCCAACCAACGGCCAGAGCCAAGATCTTGACCTTTAAATTGGCCATTTGCGCCATAACCGATAGTTGCATCAATTGAGAATCTTGTATTTTTACAGTCTATTGTCTGACTGGTAAGCGTGTAATCACCAGCATTAAATTTGCCATCTGCACGATTGTATTTAACTTTTACCCAGGCTTTGCGGTGATCCAGGCCTTTATTCGCGTATGCAATCCGATCTGCATCTACTGATACTGTTGTATTTTTATTGGCATTAAGCTCTACCCAGTCAGCCGCATTTACAGCCGTGGTTCCCAGTGCCAAAAACAGGGCAGATACAAGTATTTTTTTCATTTACATTTCCTTTAATTACAAGGGAAAGTATAAACAAAAAAGGCCCTATAGAAAGGGCCTTTTTTAATTAGAAAACTAGGAATTATGGTGTTTTTCACCCTTATAAAGTGAAATGGCTAACACTGCTCGATAGCGCCAGGATTGCCAAGCTGCTTCAATGAGGGGATTGGCATAAACCTGATCATCAAGAAGTGAGCGTTTTAGATATTCAGGTGTGAAATTTTCCATACTTAAAATATGTAGTTCAAAAGCTTTTCGCTCTAAAGGTTCTTCAAAAAAGCTTAGGCACTTGAAGGTAAGAGTTTTATCACTCATGTTATTTTTCCCATTAAAGAAGGCCCTAAAATTAGGGCCTTGAAGGTTTTGTGAAGTTGTATTTTTTAGCCAAGTCGCCAATCTAGGGGCGCAAAAGGTAGATCATCATCTAAATCACTGGTGCCGCCGCCGCCGTTTGGTGGGGGTGGTGTATTTGTCCGGGGTGCATTGCCATAGCCTCCCTGATTGCGCGGTGGTGGGCTGTTATAGCCTGACTGTTGCTGATTCCCATAGCCTGACTGCTGTTGGCCATTACCGCCTCGTTGCTGGCCATTGCCATCATGTCGGGGACTATCCACCAGCTGCATAACTTCGCCGCGAACTTCGGTTGTGTAACGTTCCTGGCCGTTCTGATCCGTCCATTGCCGGGTGCGTAATGAGCCTTCGATATAAACTTTCGAGCCTTTACGCACATATTGGGCGGCAATTTCAGCCAGGCGATTGTTTAAGACAATGCGGTGCCACTCGGTTTGTTCTTTGCGTTCACCCGTAGTTTTATCGGTCCAGCTGTCACTGGTTGCAATTGAAAACTGTGTGAGTGAGCCGCCATTTTGAAAAGTTTTAGTTTCAGGGTCCTTTCCTACAGTACCAACTAAAATGACCTTATTCACGCCTCGCATGATATTTACCTCTAAATTAACTTTTTAGAACGGGTTTCTTGCCCTGGGTTTTAGGCTTTGATTTGCGTTCAACTGGATTTGGTTTCGGTTTGGTGTCGGATCGCTTTGCAGCTGGCTTGTGTTGCCTGTTATCCTTTCGGGCTTGCTGCTGCTTATACCGGGCCTGTTGATCATGCTTGAAGGCTGCAGCGGTGAATTTTTCAATCTCAAAAGGGGCTACATTCTCAAATGTTTGACCCAGGCAGACTAGGGTTCGCGTCATGCTGCTATAGCGAAAACTGATACCCGTGTGTTTGTTTGGTGTGTTGCTTTGATTCATGTTTATTTCCATAAAAAAAGCGCAAAACTAAAGAAGGTTTGCGCTCTTAATTCCGAAAGCCGCTTATTACTAAGGGTTTAGAATATCTTTCATGCCTTTGCTCATTTTGAAGCTAACTGTGTTTTTAGCGTGAATCACGGCTGGTTCACCCGTTTTAGGGTTGCGGCCCATACGTTCATTTTTACGTTTTGGCGTGAAGATACCAAAGCCAACCAGGGTTACAGTTTCACCTTCCGCTAGGCTTTCGGTGATTGCCTGTAAAGATGCTTCAAATACAGCACTGGCTTGGGCTTGGGTAACGTTCGCTTTTTTTGCAACGATTTGGATGATTTCAGCCTTTTTCATAGTTCGCTTCGCTTTCAATTAAGTAGATTGCTGTTGCTCGGCATTGGCTTTCATCTGGCTTATGTGGTCCATAAAGACAGCGAATGCTTCAGCGCCTTGTAACATATAGCGATACTGTAATCGTAGCTCATGGCTCTCAGTCTGCAATTTTCCATTATTGATAGTGTAGTGAGGGATTTGTTCGCCACGTGCATCATATTTTTGGATTAGCAGACCAACCAGGTAGTATTTAAATTCGTCCTGGGTTCGTGGTCGTGAAAGGTATTCTGCAAACTTACTCATATTTGGCTCAAAAAAAGGTAGGCCCATCTTGATCAATGGGCCTGGGTGTTACGCCGTTAATTCAGCATGAAGGGTATTCAAATAAGCGGCCATGTCTTTAATCATTTGAGCTGCTTCATCCTGGGTATATGAATCTTTTACGATATGCCCTAGATGCGTGGCCAGCTGACCATGATTAAAACGTAGCTGATTATCTAAATCCGCTGCTGCAATCAGTGATTCAGCATTATCGGACCCTTTCTGCTTGGCTTTTGCGTCCTTTTCCTTTTGCTTTTTGGCCTGTGCAATCATCCGTTCAGCTTCCAGGCGGGCAGCTTCACTTACTTGAGATTCCTCAGCGGCGGCCTGTGCCTTTTCGGCCTGTTGCTGGTTATAGCAATCGATCCGGTATTTCACCGCTTCAACCAGATATTCGCCTGTGTTCTGCTCAGCAAGTTTTTCCTTGTCACTGAATAGGAACTCATAGCCTTTAGCATTCTTATCAATAAACGCAATACCTGTGTCGATCTGCTCAATTAGCACATCAATGGCACCCTTAGCGCGTGATACCTCCATGAAAATAGCCTCATTCATAGATGAAAGGCTTTTTTTGCCTTTGATGGCATTTTCCAGGGAGTAAGTCACATTGACTTGATACTTTTGTTCACTCAAGTACGCTGCAATGGTCGCTTGAGCCTCATGGATCGCATTTTGCTTAATTTGATCCTTTTGGCTTTTCACCAGCTTTTCAAGGACCAATCGCTTAGAGCGTAGCTTGTCCTGGATCTCGTCAATTGCCGTCAATACTGCATTAATATCGGTCGATTGAGACAGTACATTCGCCTTAACATCGGTTAATGATGTTTCTGAACTCTTACACCATTTCACGGCCTTTTCAGCATCGGCAAAGTCTTGATCCGTCACCAGCTCAGTGCTGATGCCTTCAATAATGGCTACCGCATTTTCAGTATAAAGATCTAAGTTGCTGGCCAACACTGTGCCTTGCACTTGGATCGATAGCTGCATGAGCTGATCAATCGATTTGCCCTGAACTTTCTCCTGGCCAACGATATGAGTTTTTAGATCCTCGTTGAATTTATCCCAACCGGATAACAGCTGTTTACGCTTAACCGGGTCGGATTCATACCAGCAATGCACCATTTTTTCAGGGGTCCCATCTGATACCACAAACAGGATTTTTTCGGCACCGGAAACATAGAGTTGCTGCTCTAGTTGCCATACATGGGATTCAGGAACTTGATTATTTCTGACACATTCAGCCAGTTTCTCATTCCATATCTTGTGTTCAAAGCCCACATCACCCATAAGGGTGATGCCATCGAATGATGCAAGGAGATTGTCACGGCTGGCCACTAACTGAAAAAGATCATCATCAATGATGGATTCAACAATCGGACGGGCCATGTCCTCGGCCTTATGGCCCAGGGCAAATAGCTGTTTTTCGTAGTAAGTCGGCTCAGGTGTGATGCCTGATTTTTTCTGATCCAGCAATTGTGTACGGGTGAGGTATGCACAGCATCCCATCATTGCACTGGCCTCGCTGGCCGTGTTGAATTGGGCGCGTAGATCAAGCCATTCTTGCGTACCTTGTTTGATACGGTGGGTAATCATTGCATTCATGCTGCTTTGTCCTGTAAGTCTAAAATTGCGGCCTTTTGTTCGGCTGTGAGGCTATATGAACTTTCCATCGTATCGATCAGCTGTTGAGCTGTGGCGCGACCCGTAGAAATAACCAAAATGGCTTTTTGATAGTTTTTATCGAAACGCTCTTGAGCCATTGGCGGCTTATCGCTTTCTGGTGGCTGTTGTTGTGCCTGATCTGCTGGCGGCTGCTCTTGCGATTGATCTTGCTGCTGCGCTTGGTCCTGTGGTGGCTGTTGCTGCACTTGATCCTGTGGTTGCTGCTGTTGGGCCTCCTGTGCTTCACCCTCTATAGCGGCGGTATCACGCATAAATTGGAGTGCTTCATCTGGATCGTAGATCCCAGTAAAGCCAAACGCATAACGCGCACACTGAATAAGCGTTTTATGGCGTAACATGCGGTTTGGGTGGCTTTGCCATGCGCCCTCTTTTTTATATCCATTTTTAACCGATGGTGGCTTGTAGGTTTCGCCCATGTATTCACGGACCACAATCGGACGTTCACGATCTTTACGATAGAGGAAACATTCACACCAGGTATGCGAAAACATTTTTTCTTTATCTGGTAAAGCTACCATTTCCTCAGAGTATTTGAACTCCATGCCCGCAAATTCAGGATGAGTATTAATAATGCTACTCCAACCATCTACCCCGACAATCGGAATAATGCCGCCATTTTGAGCAGGGAAAGCGTAAATCTCACGGGTGAACGGGTTGAGCTGGTATTGCTTGGCCACAATGAGTAAAGCGGTCATTTGTGCCGGGGTAACTTCTTGCTTGAAGCATGTTTGAATCAATACGTCAGCAACTAGCTGGGTGTTTACCTGGCCTTCATTGACCGCAATATTAAATTTACGGCCAAATTCCTCAAGTAATGCTGATGCGCTATCAAGTGCGGCTACATAGTTAGTCATTTTTGGTATTCCTGAAAATGAAAAAAGCAATGCTTTAAGGGCATTGCTCTAAAAGAAGTAAAAAGGGTTGATTAGAAGCCTGGGCGCTCAAAACGGCTTTGAGTTTTGATCTTTTGAGCCATCATGTCGCGTACATAAGTCAGTACGGTCGGACGTTCGCGCTCGGCCTGAATAGCGGCCTTTTCAGCTTGTTTCTGCGCTTGCATTTCGATAGCCATTTGATGCAATTCGGCGCTAGGGTAGTAAACAATCGTCATGGAGCTTTTAGACATGCACAGGATTGGATCGCCTTTAGCACCTTTACGCTTAGCAGTCATCATTGCCTCGCGGTAAGTGTTACCTACAAAGCGGATTGCCTTTTCTTCAATAGTTTTGTGTGGAATACCACGGTACATAGTGTTCATCGTTCTAGCCTTTGATTGATGATGATGGGAAACAAAGATCGGGATGATCTTTTGTATATAACCAGACATGCTGGTTATATAGAGAAAATCACGGATAACCTTTACTACATATAATCTTTTAATGAATGAGTTTTGCAGCTCAGCACTGCAAATATTAGAAAGTGACTTTTTAAAAAATTAGTCTTTATCTAATTTATGATCCAATCATATTTAAACGATTCATGTAAATCAAGCGGTTTTTGAATTATTTTGCACTTATGCAGTTATGCACCTATGCACTTATGCACCTAAATTAAGCTATAGGCACAAAAAAAGGCGCACCAGGCACCTTAACTGTTTTACAAAAGATTAGAAGGACATTAAATCAGTGGGGTAAAGAGCTGATACAACCTTGCCGATCAATTGCGTATTTTGATCTGACACCGTAATTGTGCCAGCGTTAGCATTAAAAGCACGGGCTTCAATATTTTCGCCATTACTGGTGATTGCACGGAATACATACTTATCATTGCTTTCAATAATCGATGATGTATTTGAGTTGTCGTATTTGATTTTTAATACAGCAAATTCATTTACACGTGGCTTTTCGTCCGGGCTAACCAGCAACAATAATCCCTTACTAAAACTTAAACCGCCGTTATAAGAAACCATATCCTCAGATTCTAGTTTGATCCAGAAACCATAGGGGCCAACATCCAGGTCAGATGAATAGGTATTGCGGGTTATTTTATTCAGGGTAATGCTGTTGATCGTGCCTTTTAAATCGTCAATATCATCTGTATTCAAAACTGGGTAACGATATGAACGCTGATCAATCTGGCCTGTAATTTTCCCGTACTCATAGGCCATACGTGGTGAAAAATCTTCGATAGATACCTGTAATTGTTCTGCAAAGAAAGCCGCAAATTTAATATTTAAAGGGGTTTGGCCGTGTAGGTAGGCGAACACAGAAGGCGGCTCGACTTTAAAGCGTTTTGCTAATTCTTTTTGAGTTAAATTTAAAAGTCTTTTTTTATCATTAAATATTTTCTTCATTGCCTCAGATTCGGCAAAAATAATTTCCTTAGTAACGTCTTGTTTCTCTAACCTTTGTGCTTCTCGCATGTTCATAAATCCTCCGCTTACGGAATTATACTGTATCTAATTTATTGCTATTTAATTAGGTAATAACTAATATTTAAACCAATCATTTAAATTTCTCTAATTTCTCAATATGGCTCTATACCAATCATTACCAGAATATATCCACCATTGCGGCGGCTTTACTGATGCTAGTCGGAACATGGCGACTACCCCTCAAACTCTATTTAATGCCTTAAAAGCCAAACGCCAGATACTCGTCAAGCTAAATGAATCTAAAGATTACATGGAAGCTTACGAAATTAAACCCTTCCCGTGTCAAAAATTAAGCAAAGTATAACTTAATCGCTCAATTATTGCACTACCTCTTAATTAGATCAAGGTTTTTTAAGTAATGGCTAATATTTCCGGTCGAAAATTCAACGGAATTTGGATACCCGCTGCTTTGTGGCTAACTAAGGGGTTAAGCCCAAATCTAAAGGTTTTACTGGTTGAAATCGATAGCCTGGATAACGGTGAAAGGGGTTGTTTTGCTAGTAATGCTTACTTTGCCAACTTCTTGCAAGTCAGTGAATCACAAGCATCACGTTTAATTAATACGCTGGTAAAAAAAGGCTTAATTAGTTCCAGGCTAATTAATGGTAATGGTCGAAATAATGAGCGCCGTTTGCATGTCCTGGTACCGATCAATGAGGCATTCAGTGATGAGGTTGTGGAACAGATCCAGGCTGATGAGGGTATCCGCAAAAATGCGGAGGGGGTATCCGCAAAAGTGCAGAAGGGGTCTAAGCAAAAATGCGGAGAGGGTATCCGCAAAAATGCGGAGGATAATAAACCAAGTAATAAACCAGTTAATAAACCAGTTATAAGTAAAGCCGAAAAAGATAGCTTTACCAGTTCGCTTGACAATGATTTTAAAACTTTCTGGAAGGTTTACCCAAATAAGAAATCAGGACCGAGTAAAGCAAAAGAGAGTTTTATCCGGGTGATCAAGAAAGGCGTATCCCTGGGCGCACTTTTAAGGTCCATTGCCGAACATAGCCATACCCGGAGTTGGATAGATGGATATGTGCCACATGCGACTACCTGGCTAAACCAGGGGCGTTATGAAGCTGAATTTGCACCCGCTGATTTCATACAACCACAAGCTTCTACAAGGCAAGCCAGCCAAAACCGCTTAGCTGATAACACGGGCCTAGATGCTTTGCTGGATGGGGACCGATTTGCCAGTGCCAGAGTGGTGAATGATGTGCCTGGTATCGGGTATCGGGGGTAGCTATGGCTTATGTGCAATTACCAGATGCAGTGCGCCTGGTGAAAGACATGAAGTTTCTGTATGGCAAACAGTTTACCGAGCAATGGACGGGTGTTAGTGACACCGATCTTGCTTTGGGAATCGCTGAACGCTTGGCGGATGTGCATGTGATCCAGTTTGAATACGGATTAAAGAAAATGCAGACAAGTGAATTTATCCCAAACCTACCCAGGTTTAAAAGCTGGTGCCTAGAGAAAAAGGCACCTGGCCAAGCATGGCTAACTGCAAGTGAAGCATGGGCGTTATGCCTCAGTTATGACAATAAAGAGGCCGTACAAGTCACCAAACAAGCTATGAGCGCGTTTAAGAAGGTTCGCCATATCTTGAATGTGGAGGGTCAGAAAGCCGCTTACAACGCATTTAGGGGCTTTTATCAGCGCATTGTCGAGCGTGATCAAGGATTAAATCGATTACAGGAGGCTTATGTGGAGCCGCCTAGATTAAAGGCACCGGATGAAGATAAGCGCACAGGCCAGCCGATGACGGATGAACAGCGCCAGGCCATGCAACAAAGCTTAGATTTTTTAATGCAGAAATTACATATCAAACCGAAAACCGTAAGGAATATTAAATGACTTTCAATGAAATCGTACTACTGATGACTGCCCTGGGTGTCTGGTCAATCGTGGCTATCCTGGCTTATGGCCTATTTTTTGTTGAGCCAAATGATGAAGGTGAAATGTAATGCCTGATATTGCTGATCTTGCCAATGAGGTCATGGAGCGTCATATCGCAAATAGCGTGAGCAACCATATCAACCGAACTGATCTGGAAAGCGCGCATAACTGTGAGGAATGCGACAAGGATATACCGGAAGGCCGCCGCTTGGCTGTGAAGGGTACACAACATTGTGTTGATTGCGCTGATTACTTTGAGCGTAAACGGGTTTAAACCAAACATATAAATCAATAACGGCCAGTTTTAATAAATTGGCCACTATTCTGAAACAGCAAGGCTAGTCACATGAAAACCAAATCAAAAGTACGCAAAATCCCTAAAGCACAACGTTCACGTAAGCCAGTACATAAGGATCAGCAATTTGCGACTTATGTTGCAAAGCAAGAAATAGCAGAGCAAAAACGTACTGAGGCCCTATTGGCCAAGCCAGTTACTCTATCCATGGCATTTGTGGCTGAACACGTACAAAAGCAGTTAAAGCAGTTTTGTGAAAAACAGAATCTTGATGCAGCGTCCCAGGAAAAAGGTGTATTTTTCCCGGAAAGCGTAGTGATTGATGCCTATGGTCAGAATGACATGATTATTGCGCTCAAGATGCAGCAAGTCACGTGTACCGAGTGGCAAGTTGAAGCAGAAACACACCTGTATAACGATGATACCGAGGAATTCGTAACGGTCCCTTATGCGATTGGCTTGAGTGGTATCACATACGGCGAACTCACTAGCGGATCAAAAGTAACAGTACCGCGTAAAGGCGGCTTTAAAACCCGCTGGCAGGGACTAAAAAAAGAATTAGATGATGGCTATGACGAATATAAAGAGCGCGACTTAACCAATTTTAGAGTTATTCAGACGCACGTTTGCTTCATTGGTGAATGTTATTTTGTGAATTACAAAATGTACCAGGAATTTTTATTCATGCGTGGCTTGCGCGATCAAGGCGTATTGATTGAAAGCCTGGAAAGTTTGACGAAGATTGAAGTGGAGAAGGGGAAACTTGATTACCAGCTGCAGCCTGTGAAGGGAGCAATGACAACTGCTATTCCAGTGAAGGCTTTTGAAGGTGTGATTAAAGAATCCAGATCCCAGGCATTTAGTATCAAGAAAGCAATTACGGCATAAGGTCCTGGCCATGAGTGAAGAAAAAGCCAAAAAGCCAGCTAAACCGAAGCCGATGCCTGTTTACTTTACGGTCCGTAAGCTTATAGATCCTGCCACTGGACAAGTGGTAGGGGCTTTCGTTCCGAATAGTGATGAGGATAAAAATTACTTGCGTGAACGTGGCTATAGAAATGGTGAAAAAGTACGCGCCGTACTTACAAAGCCGAGAAATGAGCGTTTCAATCGTTTAGTACACGGAATGGGGTATCTAATTGCAACAAATATAGAGGGTTACGAAGGATTAACTTCTCATGAGGCAATTAAGAAACTTCAAATTGAAGGGCTTATATATTGTAATATTGAGATATTGACTTTTGAAAATATGGAATTTAAAAGGCATATTCCCCGGTCCATTTCTTATGATTCAATGGATGAACATAACTTTCAAGATTTCTGGATTCAATGCTGTAAATACTTGATAGATAAATACTGGCCTGAGTTGGATGAAGATGAGCTTACAAATATGATTGAGTTTCAAAGCTTCACACTACATTGATAAAATGATAACCAATTAACGCTAGTTACAAATCTTTAAATTAATTTTGCAATTCCTTACAATCTGGAATAAGTGTAATATTAATCAATCAATAATTTTAACTGGAAATGAGACGGGTACGTGGGAATTTTAGCAGAAGAAACTAAGGTAAAATCTAATATTACTCTTGATGTTAGTCTTGAGCTTTTTTTAAATTCAGCAAATGTCGGTTTTTTGACAGGCAAAGCTATTGAGCAATTAGTGGAAAAGGGTTGCAATCCACTTTTATCACCATCTGAAAGTATTTTAAACGCTCTTTATTATTTAGTAGGCGAACTTGAGGAAAATCATAGCCATGAAAAAGAGCAATGGCTTAATTCTCCGATTATACAGTACATATCTAGCTTGAATGACAAAAAACCTAAATAACTCCCTATTTAGGCCAGTTAAGGCAAAGAGAAAGCACCAATGATTTTATTATAAACGCCCTCAATTGGGCGTTTTTTTATACCAAAAAGAGAAATTGAGTTATGAGTAAGTCTAATAGGGTCAGTGAGCATTTACGCCAATTCGCAAAACATCAGCCATGCACTCTTAGATTGCCTGGAATTTGCTCAGATGATGCCGGACATGAAACAACAGTAATGTGCCATTTATCTATCGGAATGCGTGGGGTTGGTATGAAGGTAAATGATCTATTTTCTATTCATGCTTGTCATACTTGTCATGATGCCCTGGATCGCCGTAGAACGGATTATGAAGTTGATGAAGGTGATGTATTAAGAGCTTTATGCCGGACTATTGATTTACGCATGAAAGCGGGCTTAATCCAGGTAAAGGGAATGCAGCAATGATTTTGGGGATCGATCCGGGCATTACTGGCTGCTTGGTTGTCCTGGATGATGAGGACCATTACAGATATAAAGCTCATTTGCACATGCCTGTCATTAAAGTTGCCTCAAAAAGCCGGGTAAATGGTGCCGCTATTGCCGCCTGGTTGCATAACTTTGATATAGATATGGCCTATGTTGAGCTGGTGAATGGAATGCCGGACCCTAAAACCGGGATAAGCATTGGAACAGCCAGCGCCTTTAGCTTTGGTCATGCCGCCGGATTAATGGAAGGTGTGCTGCAAGGCGCATTAGTTCCATTTCGTACCGTTACACCGGGGAAGTGGAAACGTAACGCTGGACTGATCGGCAATAACAAGGATGCAAGCCGCAGCAAAGCAGTACAACTTTACCCAGGTATCCGGGACCTGGATTTAAAAGCAAAAGGCCAGGCTCTAGGTGATGCAATTTTCATTGCCCGGTGCGCCGTCAATCCATTGTAACAAAACTTTTAGAATCCCTTAATTTATAAGGGATTCAGCCAATAATTAGATTTTACCTAACTTATAAAATCGTATATATTAGCCTCAGTCTAATTTATGTGTTTTATTGGTGTGGTTATGGATGAAGAACAGAGCAGTAACGCAATAAAAAGTACAAGCGATTTCTCCCAACCTAGTAACTCGCGTAAACCAACATTGTTTAATACACCCTCTAAACAAGAACAGGCCATTTTAAGCCGGGAAGTGGGATTAAGAATGAAGGAAAGTCGCGTTATGTCTGGCTTATCCCAAGTGGATGCCGCAAAACGCCTGGGCTATCACAATTCAACAAAGCTATCCAAAATTGAGAAAGGCCAATCAACCAGGATTCCATTATGGGTAATCCGCAAAGCAGCCATTATTTATGATGTGTCGTGTGACTACCTATTCGGCGTTACTCAGACCATGGAACGTGATGATGTATCTCATGCCTCATTAAGAGAGTTACATGCTTTCATGTTTGCTGACTTTGATAAACGTCATGCCCAGGATGTCGCCGTCATGATGGCCATTCGCTCTAAATTAGAAAACATCGAAAAGACTATCGTACTCGCTGCAATGCAAGCCGACCAATTAAATGAAGCAAAGCTATTTGTTGAAGAACAAGAAGAATGGCTAGACGTTAAAGGCGGTAATCGCCTGGTCAATTACATAGATCGCCTAAACCATACTATTACTTCATCCGCATTACGCTTTAAAGACATTAAAAAGGAAATGCAAGTTAAGTCGGGTACAGAGTACCAAATGAATCTATTGCTGGAAGTGTGAGGGGCTAAATCGCATGGCTAAAAAGTTATCCGAAGCAGAGTGGGCAAAGGTACGTTATGACCGAGAGGAAAAGGGACTGTCATTTCATGAGCTGGCAGAGAAATATAACGTAAGTAGTGCCACTGTCTACCGTAAGTCAAAAGCTGATAAGTGGAGAGTACCTAATACAGATCCAGGTATAGAAAACGAAACGGATAATGAAACGGTAAACGAAACACCCAAAGCCATTGATACAAAAAAGATCAAGCCAGATTGTTTATCTGAAAACGAAACGAAACAGCCAAAACGAAACGAAACGAAACGAAACGAAACGCAAAACGAAACGGATAAGAATCCTGAAAGCTTTGATATTACTGGCTATGTAAATAACCTGAAACAGAGTTTTGACCCATCGCGCGCGCGTGACTGTGAATATATGTCGTTTCAATTGAGCCAGATCGATGAGCATTTGGGGGACCTATCGAGCATTTTTGACGATGCTGGCTTCAATGGTAAATATCGACCTGAGTTTTCCCGCATTGCTTACAACATTGCTTTGCTTGGCGGTACACCAGAGAGCCTGGCCCATACGTTAAACGTGTCAGAACAAACGGTTTATAACTGGCTCAAAACCTATAAAGAATTTCATATTGCCTGGCATGGCGGTAAAGACTTTGCTGATGCCAATGTGGTTAAGGCCCTGTATAAGCGCGCCGTAGGGTATCGAGAGGAAGTAGAGGAAAGCCGGACCGATAAAGACGGCAATATTTTGACTTCTGAGAAGGTGATTGTCATTGCACCGGACGTAAATGCTCAAGTGTTCTGGCTCAAGAATAGACAGCCGTTGAACTGGAAGGACAAAGTAGAGGTACAGGAAGAAATCCCGGCAGCTGTAATCGATAAGGATGAGGCTCAAGAGCGTTATGACCGCATTGTTAATCAGGCTGCAGAGCTTAAAGCTAAATACCATGGCCGAGGTGAACGTTTAGGACTGACATTAGACGGCGAAGCAGAGGAAATAGATTGATGAACCCAACATTAGCCATGCTGATTTTAGTGGTCCTTAGTGGACTAGCCTTGCTCTATTTCCTAGTAGGGTGTCAGCACAAGTACCGTGTAACCGCGTCAAATCAAGACAGAGACATTTTACAGTGTAGTAAATGCCGCAAGGTTAAGACTAAAGGGCATAGGAAATATCGCAAGGTTCACGGATGCTTATTCCTGGTTGCGGTCGGCTCCACTCTTATCAATGGGATGAGCTTCATGCTGGAACGGAATCAAAACCCCTTATATGCAGCTATTCCTTTGTTTGTTGGCATAGGCTGTATGTGTCTGGCTATCCACATTTTCCATAAATCGAATACAGGGAAGTAAATACCCATGATGCTTGATAGTAGTGCTGATTGCTCATGTCCAGATGTACAAGACGATGATTGCCCGGATCTGGATATAAGAACTGAGCTTGAAACTATGTCCAGGGAGGAACTGATTGATGAAGTGTTAAGTCGAATGAAGTTCACTCAAAGTTTAATTACTTCCAATTGGGAACAGACAGAACAAATGCAAGAGGAAAACATAAAACTACGGCAGTCTATTGATCGTGGCTTACCCCTTATCGAGGACCTAAAAAGATCAGCAAAAATCTGGAAGTATGCGTTTTTCATATTTGCTGCACTTACGCTTGTTGATGCGGTGTTTCCATGAAAGCTTTGTACTGGGGTCCCTCTCTTGAGCAACGGGAAAATCAAAAAGCTATCAATCTCATTAAAGACTTGGGCTTAAAAAAGTGCAGAGCCATTGTGGACGGCGTACCAGAGGCAATACATGGCCTTGAGTATGTGAAAATGACCCATTATGAGCCAATTTTTAGGACCTACTTTTTAGTAGTCCCAGGGGCAAAATATGAGAGATATGCTTATCACTTATCGCATCATCATATTTTTCCCTCCCTTTGTGCTTTTGATCTTGTTTGCCTGGCAAAACTAGATAAAGCCATTACTGAGCTATCAAAAGAAAAGCCTAAAAAGTTGATGGATCGGATTCAATTACTCTTATCACAATTAAAGGCGTATCTATGCAGCTTCAAGTAATTGTTCCTTTGGCCACACTGACCGCCGTGGCAATCGTATTCACTATATCGGTATGCCTGGTTGAACGGTTCACGACAAAGCAAAAGGTGGACATTCAGAAACTCATGCTAAATATGCTGTGTTTGCAATCCACTTTCTATGTTGCAGGGGCTATAGATCGGGTTTTGTATTGGCAAGGTGATTTTGTGCAGCTGGTGATCCTGGTGATTGTTGGCTTATGTGTTTTTGGCAAGTTGTCACTTGGTTGGGTCCATAGTGGCCAGAAAGTTAAAAAATAATTGTTTGAAGTGTAGTTATGAGTTCATTAGATCAAAGTTCAGTACCAGCCGTTAAATACAGCAGCAGCGTGATCGGTGATGCCTTGCGTGTCGTGGCCAAAAAAAATAAGCGTCCTGATTATTCTATTCTGATTTGCAGAGAGGTTTATGAGGCTATCAAGGACAATACAGACCACAGGCTTAAAAGTGAGGTGATGGGTGTTTTGCATCACTCCGATTGTATTGCAGCTATGGCCAAAGAGGCTAAGCGTAATGCAATGGAGAGTTACGAGGCAAAATACACACCAGCAACCAGGGATAAGATTAATTATATTGCTAAGTGGTGCAGTCAGCGCCGTGGCCGCTATGTATTCCTGGCTAAAAAATTGCGACTTAATTTAACTAATTTGCAGTTGCGTATGCGTTACAAGATGAAAATCAAGGACCCGGACCTAGACCGAATTTATGCAGTCGTTATGCAAGAGGTTGATAAAGATACCCGTGGCGCTAATCCCAAGTTTGGCAGCCATGAAGATGAAAGGTTTTTCGCCTGGACCCTTAGACTTTATGTACGTGCAATGCTGGACCTGGCGCATAAGAACATTAGTAAGCTTGGCATGACTGACAGTACAAGCGGTATGGATCTGGCACTTGACTGGTTGCCTATGGAAGATGCAGCAAGACTATATAAACCCTATGACCGATTAGAGCTTGCTAAACGCATAGAGGAAAAAGGATTGATATTGGTTCACCTGGAAATCAATTCGACCAATTCACAGCGTTTTAAACTTGCTCATACTAGACATGCTCAAGAGCTGTATAAACTGGCTTTTGCAGCAGTTCAGCCGCTATATGCAGCAGGGGCTATCAGTAACCGCTATAAATTTAGTAAGACTGATGCGGGCAGAGAGCTTACAAAACGCTTACTTAAAATTGCTTATTCCTACTATGAAATAGGCTTAGCTATTCCCTCTATTTAAATATTTAAAAACAGTCCATATCCTTTGTAACTCAAGGGATATGGCTATAAAAACAACAACAAGTAAAAAAAGCCTTAATTTGTGTTCAAAAAAGCCGCAGTTTTACATTAAATTAGTTTTTATATAACCAAAAAATTAGCTATCATCTATTTTGTGTTATCAAACTGTAAAGGCTAGACAATGACAATGGCACCCAATCCCGTCACGGAATTACAAAATTTCCGCTTGAAATACCTTTCTCAATTCAGCAGCGCCGTTTTAATCGGTGGCCTGGATTATGAATGTAGTGATGCTTTCAATTATGAAAAGAACACTTCAACTCTACCGTATGAATACGGCCTACCTACCGAAAGGGAAATGAATCGCTGGTGTGAGCAACAAGCTGAACACCCTAGCTTTAGATTGAGCAATGCGACTTTACTGCCACAACACACACCAGAACTTTTTTAAGGGGATACATATCATGCGTAATGGATTAGGTTTTATCAGCAATCGTTCACGTAACAACAACCATGTTTCAGCACCACGTACAGAGCAAAGCATGGGTAAATACGTGCTTAAAGACCTGGAACAAACAGCAGAGGTTTTTGAGCTGCTTAGTCTGTCTGTAACTGGTGTAAATACCCCGATGCAAGTGCGCTTGCGTTCAACCTACAACGGCGCTATTCACACGTTCGATAACTTCTGGAAGATCCGTCCAGCATTCCCAAATGAAGCCCAGGCGGGGGCGCGTCAGGGATCGATCCAGTTTGATCAATACTGGGCCGCTAATGCACACCAGTATTATTGAGGTCCCAATGAGCTATACACACTTTCATGCCCGTCAGTCTGGCCGTACTACCCGTATGCTGAAACAAGCCCTGGATGCCTTAGTTAAGGATCATGCAGTCTATATTCTGTCTGCAGATGAAACACGCGCACACCACTTGAAAGAGAGGTTTCGCCAGGTATGCCAGCAAAGTAACTACCTGGTAGCCTCTACTCCAAAGTTTGAGACATTGCGTTCTATTGGCCAGGAAAATATAGACTGGGTAAATACGCGCATTCATAGGGCGCATTCCAACTGCAGATTATTCATTGATCATCATGTTTATGAGCATGTCTTTGGTCACTTGATCAATGGATACCATGCTTATGATAGTCAGATAGTGATTAATCCGTTAAGTGTCTATAAATCGCTGTAGAGCGTAAATAGGACAAACCAGGGTAAGCATAAAGCTTGCCCTTTTTTATGCCTAAAGTTTGGCCTAGACCCTTATAGTTCAAAGCATCACGTGATATTATTAGTTAATGACTAACTTATAAATAAATCTATGACTAACATATTATCTTTTTATTCTGAAAAAGACCGTCAGCACTATGACTGTGAGCAATGCCGTACTGATGCAGGGGCTTTTCCCGTTTACATGATTTGTTGCCCTGAATGCGGCAATAAACGCTGTCCACAAGCCATTAATCACCGGAATAAGTGTACTGGCAGTAATGAGCCTAACCAGGCGAGAGAGTTTTAATGAATCATGTTCTAGTTTTGGGCCGCCGTGGTCGATCTTTAAGCCTGGGCTTATTGATTCAACAGTTTCAAGTGATGGAGGTTCACGATGTTGTCACTGGTAATACGCCGATAACGACAACATACGCCGAGATAAAGGAAATACAAGAAAAACTAACCAGGGCTGAAAAATCACAGCCTAAATGCTTTTTTGTCATGCCTAAACATCATCGTATTAATCAGCACCCTAACGATGATTGGCGGGGCCGTGGTAATCGTAAAAAGCGTATTAAAAGGAATGACCGTTAATGTCTGCCATCCAATTTGTTAAGCGTTTTGGCGTATTACAGGCTAAAGACGCATTGAAAACCGCACCATTTGAAACGACCCATATCGCCACTGATGAGCATGGGATTTATAAAATCCGTGTCGATGATCGGGGTCAGGCAATCTTCAATCGACCTAATCAAGAATGGTGGGGATTGGGCCGTAACTATGACTGTGATCTATACGATATTCATGAGATTAAGGACTTGGTTGATGCTTTGGATCTGATCCGAAACATCGGTGACAAGATCCATGACTACCTAGACGGCGAACTACTTAATTTTTGGCTGCACGGAATGAAGTATTCGCAAGAAAGGATTATCCAGGCCTATAACCTGGTTAAAGCTTTTGAGGCTGGCCAGTGAGTACCTTTCTTATGTTCCTGGGAACGTTAGCAGCATTAAGTATCGATTCCCAAAAGCCCGCTAATGTTAATTATTCATGCGTAGCAATAGCCGCTATTTGTTTCGCCGTAGCAGCATATCTTGAGGTCCATTAATTATGAGCAATAAAAAACTATGGTGTGTAGCAATTCGACCTGAATTTGACAGTCTATACAAGCAAACGCCAGCCGTATCTAAAGAGGTGGCGGAGCAGGCCGTTGCTCGATACAGAAAAATGAATCATGCCATGTTCCAGAGTGAAGTAATTGCTAACTCCTATGATGAGTATTTTCAAGTGCAGCAATGGCACGGCACACGTAAAGAACATATACGCAAAATGTTTTATAGCCAGGAATGGTTTAGTCAGGCCATGTATCAAATATTTGATATGAGCAATGCCGAAGCAATATTTGAGCGTGATGATCTTGTGATTTGCTACAAACAAGGCTCTACCCCATTAATTACTAAAGATATTAACGAAGCAAAACGCTTTTATGAGGCTGTGTAATGAGTAAATTCCCTAGACAATTAATGAGCGATATGTGGGACAGCAATGTTCGTTTTGACAAGATTCTACATATCCCGACCTTATCTGCCTCTATGTCCGACCGTATATCTGATGAGTTTCAGGAATTTTTATCTGATGCGTATGAGGATTATCAAAATGCTGCGCTTTTAGAGCAATGTCCAGCACTGGCCTCTACTCTTAAAGAGATCCAGGACAACGATAGTATTGAAGAATATTCGAGTGATATTGCGCGGGATCTATACAAGGAATGCGGCGATTTTGAGTTTCTGGTATGTCTTGAAATGGCCCTACCTTATAACTTTAGTTTCAATGATAAAGGACAATATCTGTCTAATAGCCTGGGCGGTATTTATCAAGGCCTATGGATTTTGGCCAAAGATATGACAGAGGCGGCCCAGCTGGCCATCCAAAAGGCCGAAGCACTTTGGGAAAAGGAATGTGAAAAGGCTAAGCGTGAAATAGCAGGGGCTAAGGTATGACTATCACATTGCAAGATACCGAGATTTTGGATAATGAGATTAGCCAGCTGGAAAACGCTTTTATTGATCGGCATTTCTTATCAGAAAGTGAAGCGGGAGAGCTGGAAACACTTATAGCCAAAGCAATGAAATTGGGTGAAATGTATGCCCTACAAAAGATCAATACTTGCGCCGTAGAGGGTAAATCCTGATGCAATATTGCGTAATTTGCCAGGCGGCTACCTTTTTTATTGAGGGTTGTTGCCTGGAATGCGGTCGGAAGTGTACGGATAAGGGTCAATAATGGCCCTTTTTTATATAAAAAATTAGATTAAGACTAATTATTGTGATAATATCACCATGTTTTAAATCATCAAACTAAGGCTAAATCATGCAATCTAAAACAGTCCCAACCAATTTTATTGAAATGATCAACACTATCGAGTTGCCAAGCGATATAAAAAGCGAAGTGCTGAAACATCACGACCGATTTGAGTTTGTTTTTAATAACTGCCTACAAAGTCCTGAGCTTTTAAAAACGTTTTACGCAAAATATAACCAGTTTAAAGCTGGATCTGGTGAGGCTCATAACCCAATCAAAGCTATTGACGGCATGAATGTTGTTGCTATGAGCATAGAGGAAGTGGCCGCATTTATTATTTATCTTTACCAGATGGTTTATCTACCTTTGCGACCAAGCATGATGGAAGTGGAAAAAGAGGCTCAATTTAATAATGCTGCACACGGGAGAGCTTAATGAGTAATCCAGTTTGCCCATACTGCAACGGCGATTCTAAGCTTGTTACAGGCCTTGTAATCTATCCGACTAGGGTTGACCTTGCAGATTTAAGTTTCTATCAATGCGCGCCTTGTGATGCTTATGTGGGATGCCATAAAGGCACCACTCAGCCATTAGGCCGCCTGGCTGATGCTGAATTAAGACAATGGAAGTCTATAGCGCACAGAATATTTGACCCAATCTGGCGTACAGGCTTAATAAAGCGCAAAGAGGCATATAAGGCCTTAGCGCGTGAAATGGGTATTGAGGCTAAACATTGTCATATTGGCATGTTTGATGTTGAACAGTGCAGACAGGTTTATGCGATCTGCAAGAATGGCAAGTTAGTAGCGGGGGTTGTGGCGTGAATCAGGAACTAGAAAAACAAGCGTTTAATAAGGAATTTGGTATAGATCAAGCTGATCTTTTTCCAGTAGGAAACTGCAATGCAAGCGATAGCGCAGTTTTAAAGTGTAATTGGTTGGGTTGGTTACGTTGTGCAAAAGCAAAACAGGCCGAAATTGATGATCTAAAGGCGCAACTAGCTAAGGCTCAGGCAGGGCCGGAAGGTTTTATTTTGGTTTCTGCTGAGCAAATGAGCCAATGGGGCCACATGGCTAATTGCGCTGAACAGTATGGATGCCCTGAGTGTTATGAAGCCAGAGGATATACGCATAGTTTGGCTTGTGAAATTAATGCTTATTTCAATGTAAGTGAAGCACAGGAACAAAACGCATGAATAAAATTGTAATCAAGGATCAAGATATATCGATCCCTCACTTTTTTGATGTGGCAAAAATTCAGGCGCTTTTTGATTCATTCTGTGAGCCAGAAACCAAAAAAGATAAGGTATTCAATCTGATTGCACTTGCTGATTTTTTGAAGCTTGATAGTCAGGCCGACACTTTGAGAGATCTATTGAGTTTAATAAACTCCATTGAATCAAGGGAGGGAATGGCTAGTCTTTCTGACGATCTTTATCCTATATGCAAAAGGCTGCAGCACTCCGTATTTGGAGCTTTCAAACAACAAGCTGGTGATGGGTTAAGTAGCTATTTTTACATATACGCAGGGCTATAAATCATGAACAAACCAGTATTACCACTAGAAGTCCTGGAAGGCTCTATCGCTCATATCGAGCAATTAAAATCTAAAACAGAGGCAATGTTAGGTCCCAAAAACCTACTTGCTGATGCTGTGATTAGCATGGATTTTGCCGGGCATTCTTATGATTACAGTGAATTGTTGGTTATGCGTGACGGCGCTTTAGATCTGGCCGCTATGAATGCAACAAACACAACGGCACACCAGGCCTGGAATAATCCAGAAGATGCTATGAAAAGCATTCGCTTGGCCCAGGAGAAAATGCAGCTGCTCGATGAGGAAAGGACCCGGCTTATAAGAGAACACCGGGCTAAATATGGGCGTGATCTTTTTATGGAGGCACACCAATCACTAGAGGATGGCTTGGGTATGCCGCACCGTTTTATATGTGATGAGTACCTGGCAAAAAAGGATATAACGCCTGTATGGGCTGAAAAGATATGGCCAGAATTGCAGAGATACCACTTAAAACGGGCTAGATCGCCGGAAAGGGTTGCTACAATTAAGGTGATCGATCCATAAAAATAAAGCCTCCAACATGGGGGCTTTCTTGTATCTGGACTATGGCATTTTGCTTGAATCACAATATAATTAGCCTATATCTAATTAATAAGGCTTTATCTAATGGAAGATACTAACTTAGTCGCGTTTTCACATAAAGAAGGCTGGCAATCTACCCCTGATTTCATCATGCAAAAAATGGATGAATTGAACAATGATGAATTGTCTTATCACGATTGTATTGCTGAATGCGGCTATCAGTTAGATTCAGCGTATGATTTTAGCCGATCTGAGGACTGCCCTTACTTTTTACGTGTGTATATGACACTGCAGCCAGGATACCCGCCGTTTTTAGTCATGATGAGCATTTCACCAGAAATGGCCACAGAAAACTTTGTCTGCTTTGATAGTTTATCCCTCCTGGAATTGCTGGCCAAACTCGCACCAGTCGTACAGCTCAAGCTTGCATGTACTAATCCTACTCAAGCATTGCACCTTGTAGCTCAGAAGCCAGCTGCAAAGAAAACCAAGAAAAAACCAGCTTAAATTAGTTTTAGATTAATTTATTGGTTGCAAATAACAAGCTAAAGGCTTATATTTCAACGCAAGCGGCCTGGGTGTTCATTCCTCAGCGTGTGACTACCCCATACCTGGGCTGCTTACAGATTTAAATATTTAGCTGTGAATGTGAGATGTTGGGTTACTTGTCATGTTCCTGGGTAGCGAAAGTCCAGCAGCTATTTAGCGTAGCCCGCGCTTAATCAGGTTAGTAAGTGGCAAAAGGTTTTTGTTAATCCTCCCTTTTGCCACTTATGCACTTATACATTTATGCAGTAATGCACTTATGCGCTATTAGCTCAGTTGGATAGAGCATCTGCCTTCTAAGCAGATGGTCACTGGTTCGATTCCAGTATGGCGCACCAGTTCTAAAGAATTGAATGTCGTTGTTTATGACGTGAACGGGTGATCGAATAATTCGAGAACTGGCGACTATGGGATCGTATGCCCTGAACGTGTCGTTGCAGATATACCGCAGAATGATGAACATGACAGCCTGGAACAGACAGGCAACCGATCTGACGAGCTAGTGAGATTCTAGCGAAACCTTTTAAGGTCATCGGACATTACGCCGTTAGCTATGACATGAGGCTAACGAGGACTGCCAGACGAATGCGTAATACAGTCTGGACGGCATAGCACGTTATTGGTCGTAGATGATAGTAGCCCGACCATAAAGCCGCTATGGGTATTTACCTATCCCGTGAGGTGATACACGTTAAAAAACACAAGATTTATTCAGCCGCCTAGTAACCCTCATTAGGCGGCCTTTTTTTGTCTGCAATTATGCAGTTATACATTTATGCAGTTATGCACTCATGCACCCTATGGATAGCTCAGTATAGGAAAATCAAAGGATTTGACCTGGTTTGCCCTTGCTTCAATACGGCGTTCAAGTGGTAAACAGTGTTTGATATGCAGTTAATACAAGGCGATTGCCTGGAAAAAATGAAATTGATCCCGGATCAAAGTGTGGATCTGATTTTGACTGACCCGCCGTATGGCACCACGGCCTGTAAATGGGATTCAGTCATTGATTTTGGCTTGATGTGGGCCGAGCTAAAGAGAATCATTAAACCCAACGGCGCAATCGTGCTATTTGGTGCAGAGCCATTTTCTAGCCTACTCCGGGCAAGCAATATTAAGCAGTTTCGTTATGACTGGATCTATGAAAAGCCAGCTGCTACAGGCTTTTTAAACGCAAAAAAGCAGCCTTTACGCGCTCATGAGATTATCAGCGTATTTTATGCCCGTCAGCCGACCTATAACCCTCAGAAAACCACTGGCCAGCGCCGTAAACAATCAGCCAGGACGGATATAGGAAGTGAGTGTTATGGAAAGGCCATTAAACGCCAGGTTTATGATTCTACAGAGCGTTACCCGCGATCTATCCAAAAGTTTAACAGTGATAAGCAGAAACAATCCCTTCACCCTACCCAAAAGCCAGTAGCTCTACTGGAATACCTGATCAAGACTTACACCCAGGAAGGGGAGACTGTTTTGGATTTTACAATGGGATCGGGTAGCACCGGGGTTGCTTGTCTCAATACTGGGCGTGATTTTATTGGTATCGAGTTGGATGCTCATTATTTTGAAATTGCCAGCACCAGGATAGCCCAGGCCCAGGCGACCAAATAGGAAAATCAAAGCTTTTCGCTGTTTTTGATCCGCTTAAATGAAGTCTTGATTTTGTAAGAGTGGATTCAATGACACAAGCGACTGCACCCCAGGGCCTTAGAGCTACCGCCAGGATTAAAAGCCAGTTTAAGCGATACAAGAAAATAGCTTGGTCCGTGGGGTTTGCTGCTATCTGGGCGTACCTCTTTATTTTTTACATGCTTGTTAAAAGTACGGCGGGCTGTCTATCTGGCATGTATGTCTGCCGTATGGATAACGCGCCGTTTGATCTGGGTCCTATCGTGATTAGCTGGCTTGTTTATTTGGGCATGGTTATCGCCACAATTAAGCTGGCCACAAAAGTTGACCTGGTTCAATCGGTCCTGACTGATTATGAGCAAGAGCAGCTGCAATTGGTCGCAATGCAAGATGCTTATATGCGAAGTGCTGAAATTGCAGAATCCAGGGATAACTTGCACGGGACCTATCACAGCAAAGTTTACAGTGCCGCCGTCCGTGACATTGAGAACATTATTAATAAGTGATGTTATCAAATGGTTAAGCGCGTTTTATTACACCAGGACCCAAGATGGCCCGAATTTTGTGAACGATTTGCACCGGATATTGTTCGTTTTGTGATTGAGGTTATTGGCCTAGAGCCAACGCCTCACCAGATTGAATTGCATAGATCCGTGGCTTGTTCCCGTTCCAGGACAAGTGTTGCTTCTGGTCATGGTACGGGTAAAACGTCCGGTACTTCTCACATTGTCTTATGGCACCTACTTTGTTTCCCTATGTCCGTTACGCTGATTACAGCGAACGACATGGACCAGTTGAAAGCGACCATGTGGAAGGAGATTGGCACCAACGTTGAACGTATCCGGGCCAATCCTAACTATGGCTGGATTGCGGATCATATCGAAGTCCTGGCGAATGCCACAATGCGTATTAAGGGCTTTGAAGATACCTGGTTTGTGGAATCTAAAACAGCCAACGCCAAAACCGCTAACAAAATGGCGGGCCGTCATGGTGAATGGCTATTGGTCATTGTCGATGAGGCAAGTACCGTACCAGATGAAGTGACAACCACACTTCTAGGCGCTTTGACAGAACAGCATAACCGAATGCTGATGAACTCACAGCCTACCCGTAATGCGGGCTTTTTCTGGCGTACACATCATGAGTTATCTATTTCCAACGGCGGGGAATGGAATAACCTTGTATTTAGTTCAGTAGATTCACCCCTGGTATCTGATGATGCCCTGATGGCCCTATGGAACTCATACGATGATGATGAAAGGCGGGTCCGTTTACTGGGCTTATTCCCGCAAGATTCATCAAAGCACATGATGAGTTTGCGCGTAGCTATGAAAATGTATAGCTATGGCCGAATTATTGATGAAGGTGAGCCATACGGTTATTTACTCACAAGTGACGTTGCATCTGGTGAAGGTATCCGCGATAAATCTGCAATCGTGGCGATCCGGGTAATTGGTTACGGTGATGTAGGACCCGAAGCCAGGCGGGTTGAAGTAATTGAAATCCCATTGTTCACCAACGGCGTAAGATCCAACAAATTAGCTGGCCGTATTATGGGATCTGGCCAGGAATACCCGGACAATACAAAAGTAGTCGATAGTGGCGGCTTAGGTATTAACGTATGCCAGGATCTTGAGGATGCCAACCAGGTCATTACACGGGTAAACTGGGGAAATCCATGTTTCCAGAACAAGAATAAGGACCGTTATTTAAATTTACGCGCTCAGGCCATGCACCAGGCCGCCAGGGCTGCAAAAGAGGGTCGACTTAGTATATTGACCCCGGCATATAAAAAAGAGCTTCTAGCGCAATCTAGCCGCATTCCTAAATCATTCACTGATAAAGGACGAATTAGGGTCCCGCCTAAGCATAGTCCTGAATGGGAAGGGATGGGTTCACCCGATTTATGGGATGCAATCTGTTTTGCTTTCCTGGAAAACGTATCTTATATCGCTACTGAGAAGGATTTAGATAGTGTGGATGATGTAGGTAAGAGCCTGGAAGAAGAAGCGGCGGCGGCTTTTGATGATATTGAGTGAATAAATTAGATTTGATTTAATATTTTTATTAGTCAAAAGCTTTTATTTCATGATCTATTGATATACAATGCTTTCCGTCAGCTAAACGGTGCTGATAGCAGAAAAACTAATTGAGGCCATGCTCTAATCGAAAGTCTGCTGCTTGTGGTGTTTTTAGTTTTTTACACAGGCTCCAACCAAATTTAAAGTTACTTTTTGATGCCCGCTATTACCCCCCAGTAATAGCGGTTTTTTTTGCTTGTGTGTTTCTACCAGGTATAAAAAAAGCCCCGGTTAAAGGGCATTTTTCCTATAGAAGTCGAATATATGAGCTACTGCTTCATCATTGGTGCAATCCTCACCCTGGTTCTGCAGCTGCTCTTTTACCTGGCTAACCAACTCAATATCTTTTTGATTCTGATAGTAGGCTTTTTTGGTTAGTCCCTGGGCCTTTTTACGCTGTTCAGTAACCTTGCGCCGTTCATAGGCTGTCATTGGTTTTGGCTTGGCCTTTTCCATTAATATTCCCTTAAAAGCTTATTCTGCAATACTATACAGGTGATAATATCACAGCCATATAGCTCAAGATACGTGTTATTGAGTGCCTTGCACGTAGGTTTCATCAAAATCAGGCGATCCAGGTGTGGCAAATGTCTCTTGTGATCCATATTCCTCAGCAAGATAGGCGTTAAAAAACTCTTTTTTATTCATGAGTTCATAGCCTTCTGGTAATGAATCCTCGGCCTGTTTGATGAGGGATCGGATTGTTTCCGGTGTTGGGTACTGACCTAGCGGCAAGCTTGCTTTTACTATGGCCTGGGTCCCGGTTTCCTGGTTAATCCCGTATATGCCTAGCTCAAGCTTGATCGGTGCATTCATTTCCATTAGTTTTGTTCCTGTTTGTATGTAATATCAAGTTGCTCTTTTACCCAATCACACCAGGTAAAAAAGCCGTGTAAAATTGGCTGTATATTCTGAGTATCTGACCAACCAGCAAAGCCAATAAAGCCGCCTTTCTCAAAAGCGATACATTGCCGTCCGGTGAAATAAAACGCCTGGCAATTAAAACTTGCCTCAAATACCCCGCCTTTATCGCTACTGGTGTACTTGATCCGGCCATGACAGGAAAATGAGCCATCGAGATAGCCACTTTCCTTGAGGTTCTGATTCACCACGGCGCGAAGCTTCTTAAAGTGGTCTTTAGTAATGTTCTGGTAGCTCAGGCCGCATTCATTGAAATAGGCCCGTGCCTGGTCCCTGGTGAGTTCCATAGTTACCCCTTGCCGCTGGTATGAAATTCAATAAATTGGTCCGGTGTTTCAAATACTGGGGAATCCATGTCTAGCCGCTTCATTGCTTCTACTTCTTTGGTCCATCCCAGGCGTTCAGCAATTTGCATGTAAGCACTTGGGTTGCCCGTTTTAATCTGCATGATTGCGGCACCCGCACATTGGCTAGTTTTTTCATCATAGGGATATGTGCCGTCCTCATGTTCGCCGTCCTCATCATCCCTAGCGCCATCCGTGGTTTTGTGACAGGGGAATGACTGACCCATTTTAAAGGTGCTGAATGCAATCCCTTCTGCACGGGCCTTGCCTAACCAGCCTTTATTGTGTGCTGGTAGATCATTACGGAAAGGACAGTTTTTACATGGGCTACTAAGCTTGAATGACTTGATTTCGTCCTTTTTCGCTTCTGGCGTATTACCTGGCTCCGGTTGCAGTGCTGGTTCAGGTTGTTCAGCTGGATCTGCTAAGACTTCTTGTTGTAGTTTGGCTGCTTTTTTTTCTACTGCAGCTACAGCATTCTTGTAAAGGCGGTCGCACAGTTCAAATTTGCCGCCTGAATGATTTACAATCTTTTTGGCCAGGGCATAGCCCAGGATATTAAGCGCGTAGTTGTCATTTGTAGGGATAGATCCAAATGTTTTGGCATACTCAGTTACTTGAGCCTTTACCAATTTCCATAAGCCCTTAAAGTCCTCTACTTCATCAAGCTCTACCGCATAATTACAGGCATAACCTTCATCGTAATCAGCACACAGGCAAGCGCGTTCATGCCAGCTTTGCGTTTCATCACTTGTTTTGATCGAAAATAAAACAGCATCAACAAGTGCCAACTGTCCACTTTCATTGTCTGCATTGCCTTCTACTTGATAAAAGTGAAAACGGCCACGGTTGCGGCGGTGTTCTTTCTGTTCTGAATCAAAATTTGTTGCAGCAATGCGAGTTAATTTCATAGTGATTAGCCTTAATCGTTTGATGATTGGTGATATTATCACAATGATATTAAATTAGTTAGTTTTTATTTAATTTTGTTGATTTAAATAAGCCTTAGACTTATTATTGCAGCACGGATGCTCTTAGTCCTTATGTTTTGTGGTTGGTCAGCTTCACTGGGTCGTGCAAGTTGATTACTCGATAGTGTCAGAACAGCAAGATAGCCAGCGTAAAAAGCTGGCTTTTTTGTATCTGCTTTCAGGTAAATAGATATGAACGATAAAGATATTGAACAGTTAATTCATGGTAAGGCACCAATTGGGCCACGCATGACTGCTGAAATGGTTGAAAGCCTGATTAAAGATATTGAATACACCTTGTTACCCAATAAACGCTCTACTGTCTGCTCTATTACCCTGGTAAACGGCTTTATGGTAAACGGCGTTAGCTCGCTCATTAGTAGCTTTGATTATGATGAGGAAGTGGGCAAGATTACAGCGCATAAAAAAGCAATGGCTGAGGTTTGGGACGTGGCCAGCATCTTATTCACGGAAAAAATGCACCAAAACCAGACTAAAAGAGCCAATGTATTAAGAGGTGAGCAGCTTTACTTCATCCACCATAAGGGCGGGATCTATAAGCTGCTGCATATTGCCAAGAATGAGGCTGATTCTAGTGAGGTCGCCGTATATCAAAGCCTGATGAATGGTGAAGTCTGGACCCGTCCAGCCAGTGAGTTTTATGAAAAATTCACATGCTGTATGGATGATCCGAATTTTGATTATGAAAAGTCCTGGTTACAAGAGGAATGTAATCAAGTTCTGGCCAGATATAACAAGCTTGAGAAAAAGATTAGCCAGGGCCAGCCGGAAAACATGACAACGGCGCAATGGCAGCTGTTAAATCGTCATTTACTGGTACAGCGTGAGGATTATGAAATTACACAATGCCGCCTAGAGGATTGCTAATCTACCAGGCACAAAAACCCGGCTCACATGGCCGGGTTTATTTTTGGTTAATTTGTGCTGATTATTTCTAGCATTGTTCTGTTGGCGATCCCGTGAATATCCAGGCCATCAATAAACTCAACTTCATGCTTTATACGATACATATCCTGATAATACTGTTTTGTACGCTCATGATCCATAATCGGATCATTACCCAAGCGGCCGCGATAGGCACAATTACCAATCGGTAGACTGTTTTTATTCTTAAAACGTGTCAACCAGTAGAGTGCTGTGTAGTAACTTGGCAATGCCTGGTTATGGCTAAAACAATAGCGGCTTTCAAATGGGCTAATATCATCCCAATCAACATGAATCGCCGTTGTTGTTACCAGTGGGCTAAGTCCGGCCCAAGTGCCATCCTCTAGTTTACGTGGTGCGAATATATAGTTTTCGCGCATTTCTTTACTCTTTTCGATAAATTCCTCTACCGGAGTAAAGCCCTGGTCTAGCAATTCATTAAAACTTCTATGCGCGACCATACGCACACTTCTGTTTTCCTTGAGGAATCCATAACAGCCAACACTTGGCTCCATTAGGGTAAATTCTTGATTATCCCGGATGAATACATCACCCAGGAGATAAGGATTAGTCGCAGTACGCTCTATATTAAATGGATTCAATTTCTAGCCTTTGAATTTGATTGATAGCAATAACATCACAATGGATGGGAGAAAAATAAAGTTTATTTAATTAAAAAATAGGTATAAGCCTATAATTTAAACGGCGCTAGTGGATTTTCACAATCCATGTGTTATCTTTACTGGGCTGTAACTAGCCTTACAGTTTGATGATGACATTCCCGACTGCCATATTGGGAATGGGAAAGCCCCCTTCTAGCCGAGGGGGCTTTTTTTATGTCTTATTTAAAGCCAGCCTCTACCAGATAATCTTTTAACTCCATGCGGGTCTTAGGATCAACCAGCATGTCAATTGTTCTCATGGCCAGCTGCTCATATTGCTCATTTTGCCCGCCATATTTACCCCCGAATGAATGTAGGCGGCTTAATTTGGTTGCAAATGTTGTGATCTGGCTATCAGTCATGGTTAGAATTTTGCGGTTCAGCTTATTTTCTTCTGATTCTTCTGTCGCTTTTTTGCTGACTTTCTCAACTGTCGGCTTCATCTTTAGTTTGAAATTAAAGCCTGATACCACGCGACCCGTCTTGATTTGGTCACACTCTACTTCAATATCCGTATGGGCGTTAATCTGTTTTAAAGCTGGATTTAGGACCCTGGCCTTAAAGTCGGGGATACGCTGATATTCCGTTTCCTCAATTCCTAAGCTAAAGCGTAGATCTGAAAGTTGAATAGTCGGCGTTTTGCCTACCTCACGCCAAGCAATGAGGATTTCATATAGTCTGACCGCATACTTACTTTTAAGTTCTGCAATCTGGCCCAGCTTATACCAGGTAAAGTGCTTATGATTGCGCGTAATCAATGGCACTACTACTGGGGCAAATGCCAGGGTTACACAGCCTTGTTCTTCACAATAGCCGACTTCACTCACCCAACGAGATTTAATATAAAACTCTTTACCTTCTCTAATTTCCTTGTAGGTAAATTTACGCTCAAAAAGATTCTTAGCAGCTGTTTTAAGGGCCTCATAAGCACCACTTCGATTGGTGTTAAAGCAATCCATATAGTTCTGAGCATGGATAATCAATCTGCTATCTGCAGTAATACCTTGTCCGGTTTCTCTAGCACCTACAACCGCGAGTAAAATCATTCGCTGTTCGATGAGATCCAGATTGTAGCTGGCATTGATAAGCATATTGTCTTTAACGACAAGTTGTTTAGTGTCCATAAAATAGCCTTGATGTTGACGATGATTGCTCACTGCAATTAGTAGACAATATATTTCAATGTCTACTAATAAGCAATAAGCTTTTCAATTGTCTGATGAATTACTACTCACAAGCGTTATGCGCCTATGCACTTATGCACGGTAAATGTCTACTTATGAAATTAGATGGCTAGTCCTGCCCGGAGAATGTCTACTTATATGCACTTATATGCACGGTAAATGTCTACTTATAAATACTCGAAGGCCCGTATTTATTGGGTTTATGTGATTTAGCACTTATTACTGTGGAGGATATTAAAGAGCATCTAAATATTATTATTAGTCATAATTTATTATATTAATTTTAATTAGTTTAAGGCTAATTTTTATCTGAATAAAAATAAATCTAATGTGTGAAAACTACATTAACGGTAAGTGTCTATTTATGCCCGGAGAATGTCTACTCATTGCCCGGAGAATGTCTACTAATAGCACGGTAAATGTCTACTAATAGCACGGTAAATGTCTACTAATGAAGCTGAAAAGGCTTGCTGTGCAAGGGTTTCAAGCTGCCTAAAAGCATTTAAAAACATTTAAAAGTATATAAAAGCCAAATCTTATTTTTTTTAATTTTAATTTTAAGAATGTTTAAGGGTAGTAAATACCGTTTAATATTCAAGTTTAGGCTCTCTAATTTTTATTACAGTGATTAATAGATTTTGATTATTTAAATTAATCCTGGGTTACTCATTAATAAAATTTAATAACAGTATTGTGATTCTTGTTAATAAGATCTAGCCTATAAGATAGATTGTAAATCAAAGTATTCACACCTAAGAACAAAACTACATAAATTGGACATTTTCATCATGAAATCTTACACCGTTGTTATTTTTAAAAAGTCAGAATTAAGTCTTGATGCTTTAATTCACGATAATGAGCGTTTAGAGCATGTTTCACATAAAAGCTATACCGACATAGCCGAAGCATACGAAAACCTCAAAATAGCGCAATCTGAGGGAAATGAGGCTATATTATTATCTGATTCACTGATTACCGATCTGTTTACTACTACTGTTAAAAAAAAGGTAAATAGAGTTTTAAGCATAGTCTGATTGATTTTGTAATTTTAAGGAGGTCCGGGATAAGTCCAGGGCCTTTTTATTTTGCCTATTGAAATTGTGATAACATCACAGTATATTGAGGCCTCATTCATCAAATGAAATAGGCTAGGTATGAAATTTGATTACAGCTCTTTTAAATCTGAGGGTATAAACCGTAACCGGGATCTGGTAGGGACAGTACAAGGGACCTTTCAGGGGCAAGAAATTACTTGTCGTGCTTACCAGGCTTCAAACAGTGATTTAGTTATTGCTGGATTCATGGGAAAAAATAAGGCTTATAACCGCCTATGGGTTGCTACCGTCTGGCTGGAAAAAGATAACCAGTTACGCTTTTATTTTGGCTTTGAAAGCAAACCGAAGCGCAACGGCGCATCTGACCTTGTTTATGATCCTGATGGATATTTTGAACAGGCACCTAAGCATTTGTTTAATGTGGACCCATCCAGCATAGAGGAAAACGCATATTGCCATCGTTGCGGAAAGGACGTTGTTCTAGTGCATGGTGAATGTTCTGATTGTGAGCTTTATTTTGCAAAAAAATACGGTTACTAAAAAAAATGCCCTGATTTTTTCAGGGCTATTTGCTAATTGATATATGTTGTAGCCTGCCCTTATTTGTAAGGGCTTTCCTTTTTTGCGCGTACCTTCTTAAAGTGCTGGTTTACCAGGTCCCAGGCCATATCTTTATTTTTTCGCACTCTTGCCCGGTTCTGATTCAGCTTTTTCATTGCCCAGGGCCGTTTTTTCGCAATAATGGTCCCTATCCTTTCCCAGTCCTCACTTTTATCAGCTGCAGTGCGCCCATGCTCACCAAAAGCAGCAATCAGGGTCTTATTTGATGTGCTGCAATCAAACAGGCCTTGTAGCATTCTATGTGCCAGGGTCGCCGTCATATCAAGCTCATATTCAATGGCCAGCGTATATAGGACCACAAGCATTAACCCTGCTTTACGCTTCCTGGACAAAATCGACCACTGGGCCGCATGTTGTGGGTCCATAACGGCCATAGTGTCATGTAGATAACTTGGATCTGGTACCAGGGATTTATGATCGTATTTATGGTAATTGATCCGGTTGAAAATTAATTGTTCTGCATCTTTTGTGTAGTCTTGGAGACTATAGGGCTTATGCCTGGTGTAGAAGTCCCTCATTTTTTCAATATTCATGTTTACTCCATTGTCGAGGCTAAAACATATATCGCTTAGCTGGGTCAATTTTGAGGTTATAACATGAGTTGTGCGCCGTTGTATATCAAGCGATTAGCGGGCATTAAAAAGCCCCTTTCGGGGCGTATTTATGGAATGTCTTTAATACATTCATCAATCAGGCTGGTTAAATGGTCCTTCATGTTTAGTCTGTTTTGCGCCAGATAGATTTTATAGCGTCTGTGGCGATCCTCAGACAATACCAGGCTGCTACGCACGGTTGGACCTATATCCTTAATGCTTTCCAATTGCTGAGCTTTGCGTTTATCGCCCTGGTCCTTTTTGGATTTAATTTCTAACATTTAATATTCCTGGGTCATGCACTTATGCGGTTATACAATTATGCACTTATGCTATCAAGTGCATAAGTGCATATATTTGAATTAAGTATTGTCTGAGAGGTATTTAGCTTTGATTTCTTCTGCTAGTTTCCAAGCGTCTTTAGCTGCATTGGAATTAGGTGCATAGTCGTGAACAGTCAGACCTTTAGCAATTGATTTTGTGTAGTCGATGTACTGAAAAATAACTGTATCTAACACGGGTAGTTCATAGCCAGCCAAAACGCTAGAAACTTCTTTACCCAGTGACGTATTTGCAATTACACGAGATACCAGGAAAGTAGCCTTTAATTTTTCATCTGTAAGTTCGATACGTTGTTTAACCATATCTACCAGGTCGGACGTTGCCCATATATCAAGTGGTGAAGGCTGGACTGGGATAATAACTAAATCGGATGCTTTAATTGCTGACGCGCTCATTTGTTCTAAAGAAGGTGCGCCGTCAATAATGACAATATCCATATTGGATAGAGATTTAATGTCTTTATGGATCGTTGGGCGGTCAATAGCGAAAACTGGCACCGGGTTATTTTCATCTACTTCCTTCCAGTCGCGGGCGCTACCTTGTGGATCTGAATCAACCAGGGCAACTTCCATACCCATTTTTTGAAAAGCACGTGCAAGATTAAGTGAATTTGTAGTCTTACCAGCGCCGCCTTTTTGATTGAGCAAAGAGATAACAAAAGCCATTTTTTAATTTCCAGTTTGATGATGAATCCATTGAAGTATAAGGCTTTACGTGCCTCTGTCAATAAAATAAAGGCCCAAAAATCAGCTATTTGTATATTTTAAGTGCATATACATTTATGCACTTATACATTTAAGTGCATTTTGTAGAAGTTTCATAGCCTGGGTGATTGATAGCTTTTTAATCTAATTATTTGATTTAATTAAAATCAATTTTATAAAAAGTGCATAACCGCATAAGTGCATGAGTGCATTTCTAGGGATATTGCCTAGATAGGAAAACAGGAGATTAACCGTATTTTTTTTATCTCATGATGAGATAAATATACATACAGGTTGTCTTATGAAAACTGATTTAGTACAACCCCCATTGATCCGCTACAACCTCAAGGAACGTGGCAGACAATTTAGAGGGGTAGAACGTAATTTCGATATTCCGGCTATCGTTGCTGCTATCAATTCACCCGCTTGCCAGGAGAGAGTTAAAACCCGTGGCATGTTGGGATACCTGGGCCACTGGGTCCGTATTCGTTTTGGTTTAGAGCCGCCGGAAGGTGGGATTGCTCAAGGCAAGGCTTATGCTGTTGAGCCAGCCATTGTGACGACCTACCTTAAAGCATACCCAAACGGCGATATTGAGCATCAAACAGAATTTTTAGATACCGATCCAGGCCGTATTGCTGCGCGTATGTATGCAAACGAAGTCGGCGGCTTTAGTTCTGCCATCGATGAAAATAAACCGACCTTTTACGGCTTTGACTGGGTGAATGATCCAAACTATTCAACCAATCGCGGGTACAGCTTGACCCTGGATAGCGTGGTAGAGGGTGGAATGACCCTAGATGATGTTTTGGCTGCTGAATTGCAAGATCGTACCCAAGCTATGAACATGCTTTTAGAGAGAAGCGAGTACCGTGAAAAACTAGCCCTGGATAGCGCCGTTGCCTTGCGTAATGAAAATGAGCAGCTGTTATCTCTATTGGCTGAGTACGACAAAAAATCAGATGCGCCAGAAGTGCCAATTTCAACCAATGAGGCCACAATGCGTATGGAGCGTGATAAGGCGGTGTTTGATTCAGCTGGTATCTTACCAACCTTCAAAGAGCAAAGTAGCGAACAGGACAAGAAAGATGAACGTGCGTATCGATCAATTCGTTCAATGGTGGTTCGCTAATGTTTGAGCCAGTTAAAATCGCTTTAGGTGAGTATCTGCAAGGCTTTTATAATGAGCTTGTGCCAACTACGCCAGCGTTAAAAGAGTTCAAGAAGCGTGGCTTTTCGTATGGCTTTGTTTATGCGCCTAGCCGCCTGGTGGATCAGGCAAGTGACATGCTGGCCGCCTGGCAAAAAAACGATACCACGGGCAAGCCAACAACCCCGGCAAAGTTACCCGTGATTATTATCGGGATGGCGAAGGACTACACCCCAACCGGACGGGATTTTAACTATCAAATTTCGGATAGCGTGGAAATCATGTTACCCGATGATGCCAAAGAGCGTTATTTTGAAGTTAAAACTATTGCGGGTGATTTGCGGGTCCAGCTGGTGATTTGTACGAGTGATGAAGCAACGGCGAAAAGTATAGCTGCTCAGCTGTTGTTATATGTGGATTCACCCGTGCGCCGTGGTTTTGATGCGGTTTATACATTCGCCAAAAATGATGTGAGATTCCCTTGCCAAATTGAGGCCCCGGATAGCCCGGCTTCAAGTGTGGATACAGGGAGTTCAAATGTCACAATGCTGGCGATTGATTTTAATCTGCATTGCACGGTACCGCTTTATAGTGCGCCAGATGAGAATGAGCCGAACGATGGTAAAGGGTCCGGCCCTGATGATCCAAGTGGATTCCCGCTAGTGCAGCAAGTTAATCAAGAAGATCAAACGACTGTTAAAAACGGGCGTGATGTTGATGTGACTGATTAACACGGTCTGAGTGAGTGATGTTGTTTAAGTTCCTGGTACTCGATACGTTCATCGTAACGTCTACAGGCCTCGTTAAGTGTTTCGGCATTTAATGAGGCGATCCCCTCCATTAAATTATCCGGTCTAATCAGGACTGCATCATATATTCCCATTGAATCCTTATAGATAACTTTAAGTGTGGCCAGGTTGTGATTGAGCTGGACCAATGAGGCTAAAACATTGTGCATATCATTGGTGACACTTGTATTGCCCAGGTCTAAATCTTCAATAACCAGAAAGCCTGGATCTAGTAAAAAATACTTAAAATCTGCGGTACCAAGCAAATTATTAATACCCTTTTTGGCTTTGGTTTTGTTCTGAAACTGCATGTCTTAAAGCCTTATATATTCGATGATTCAGACTATTTTAAACTTTTAAGTCTCTGTAAAGCAAAGCATGTTGTATTTATATTGTGCGTATAAGTGCAAAACTGCATAGCTGTATAGGTGCATAAGTGCAAGGTTGCATAGGTGCCAATTTACCTTATCAATCTAGGCCAGGTGCATGAGTGCATAACTGCACGGGTGCAGAATTGCATAGGTGCATAACTGTGTAGGCAGTATTGGAAAACCAAGTAAATCAGGCAAACAGGGCTAAATAGAATACCTCCATAGGCTCTATGGGAGTAAACACATGAAGCAAAAAATACAAGCGAATATACAAGGCTATAAAGGCCGGCCCGCTAGTTTGTTTGGATTGCATGACACTGAAACGGGTGTACTTGTTATTGCCAAACTATCCACAAAAAGAATGGACCCGCAACCTGGCTGTGCATTCATTACCAATCAGTTAAGAACGGAACATGATTTCTATATAGATGAAACCAAGTTGCTTGATTCAATTTCAAGTTATTACCGACTTAAAAACGGTCTGGCCAAAAACAATGAGACAGCATTATTGCGAATTGACCCTAAAGCGGGAAATGCAGATCCATCAAGCGGCATTGAAATGGACGGCGTATCGGGGCGGGGGATGGAATACCGTATTTCGCCTGACGTTACCAATGCACAAATCGCGCTGTTAGCTATGTGCTTGTATGTGGAAGGTTCATCCACGGTTAATGACACGCTGGAAATGTTCGATGAATTAGAGGCATTGATGGAAGGTAACTGGTTGACGATATGACTGCTTATTTAGATCAAAACAGCCAGGCGGCCAGGGTGTTTTTTAAGAAAGTGGCCAACTATGTGCAAGGTGCTAAGCCCTGGGACAAAGTGGTGAGCTATGAAATCAAGCCGGATGAATATGTGGATGCCACTTTAATCAGCCGCCGGGTGTATGGGACCTCAGATGAGGTTCTGACAGTTATGGCGTGTGCTGGCATTGATAGCTTTGATGATGGTTTTAAGCAAGGTGTATTAATCCTACCTAACCAGGTCCAGTTAGACAGATTAAAGCGCGAATCCGGCTTTGAATCTGTGCATAGCAATCGCCGGGATGGTAAACCTCGATGGAGTAGAGATTAATGGTTGATGCAAGTGACCGTAAAATTGCCGGGTCCATAGGTCATGCCAAAGCCAGGGCGCAAGCCAGCCAGGATAAGCGTGACAGTGCGCCAAATATCCTAACGCCTGGTGAGGTTCGCGGGGAATATGATGCTAACCGGATGCTTGAGACTACTCTAGGCGGGATCAAGCGAATTATGACGGCTGATGACCTGGCCGCATTTCGCCGTAATGCAGCCATAGCCGGGAAAAGCTTTGTTGGTGGAATTACTGCCAGGCAAGTGATCGACCGTTCCTTGTCTACGGATCGAAAGCGGGCAAGACAGGAAATTCTATGGGCTATGCCAAGTCATGCCAATAAGAATCAGAAAGGCCATTTAGCTGTTAATTTCAATACTGATGCCTCTGGCCGCAATGATGCGTCTAGGCATTATGTCCAGGTGGAATTTATAGGATTCCAGACAGCTATTGCATCCGGCGCTCATGCACCACAACGGGCGGCCCGTGAAATGGCTAAGGATAAGATCCGTTTTGACTGTGATTGTGGCCGTCATACCTACTTTTTGCGATACCTGGCCACGATTGGCAACTATAACGCTGGCCGATCCGAAACGGGCTACCCAAAAATACGAAACCCTAACCTGGTGGGCGTGGCATGTAAGCACGTTTTACGTGTAATGGCTGAAATTGAGGGCGGGGCATACGTGCTGCAATTCCTGGCTAGGGCCATTGAAAAGGCGCGTAAGGACAACGGCAAGGTACGCATTCAATCCAGCCAAAAAGAGGCAGATAAGCAAATCCAGAAACAAGCGGGCCGTTCTACAACCAAGCTTGATTCAAGAGAGGAACGGGATCTGCACCGGGCGCGCCTGGCGTTACGAAAATCGGCTGCTGCAGCACGGGTCAATATGCCAAAACCAAAAGTGACGGCGGGCGGTAGTCGCAAGATTGGCCAGCTGGGGAAACTTGGCCATAACAAAACCACGGAAACAATTTTGCTGCAAACGATCCAGGGCTTAGGCATTACCCGTGAACAAGCCATTGCCATGCTGGCGGGCCTAAAAAAATAATCTAATTAGATTCTAATTAGAATTTTTCGGGCCATTAATCTGCTAATCAAAAATAGGTTTAGATATGTTGAATAACATTCCAAAAGGCTTGAATGCCATTACTCGTAAGGTGGTGATCCGGCACCCCAACACATTTAATTGTGAATTTTACCGCCGTAATACCAATCGTATTGAGCCAGTAGTGGGGGAGAGGCCCACAATTGGCGGTATGATGGTTATGTCTGTGGATGATGAAGTGGACATAAGCTGGTCCATGATCGGCACCGGGTACGCTTTAGTCGCGGATCAATTCCAACCGTCAACCATGATGGACCGCATGGATACCAACAACGGCAGCGGTGATGAATTTCGCTTTTTGATTGAATCTGAATTAGAGGCTTTTGAAGGCGGCTTTGAGCCAAAAAAGAACGATGTGTTTTATGTGGTCCTGGGAGATATTCAGGATGAAGATGCACCACGATTAGCTTATGAAATTATCGGGGTAGAAACGACCGTAAACGTGCCGCCTTATGTCCCACGTTATGTATGCAATCGCCGGGATGATCTAATGCCGCACATAATGATGCAGCCATAGTTCAAAATGGGAAAATCCGACAAATAGGCATTTTTTGAAGGGCAACAATGAGTAATCCGAATTTTTCGGCATCTTATTGGAGTTTTAAAGAAAATGCCTGCTCGTCAATACCACAAGCAATCCACTATTCAAGCTGATAACTTTCTTAGTGGTCTTAAAGACAACGCTCAGACAACTACAGGTACATTTGATAGTGCTGCAGCTGAATCATTTGTAAATGAAGCTTTAAGCCAAAACACTATCGAAGTGCCAGCAACATTACAGGGCGTATTAGATTCTGTAAGCGACAAAGAATCAGGCTATGTCCTACGCGCTATTCTTGATGGTGCTGCTGCTTATGAAGCTGCTCACGGCCAATCAATGCCAGCTGACGTATTAGAACAAGCATTACATTCTGCTTATTCAACTACGCCAGAAGGCCAAAAGGCGGCGCTGGATTCTACAGGTAACAGCCTACAGTCTGCACAGTCTTACCAGTCTAACCGTGCGATTGTAGCGATTTTAACGACAACTACAGAAGCCATCCCATTTGTTCACTACTTACCAGCTGATATTAAGTCTAACCAGGCTAAATTAGCGATTCTTGAACACGTAACCGGATCTGAAAGCGGCCTTTATAAAGAAAGCAGCTTATTGGACGGCGCGCATTCTGGTGATCGCTATATTAGCTCTGCACGTGATCACGTTTTAACTCACGGTGAAGGTGGTGCCTTAACAGGTAAAATCACTGCAAATCAAGCAACGGCTGATACCTGTGATCCAGAAGGTAAAGCGGTAAAACTGGTTCGTGGTGCAACAATCATTTATGTGAATGGCTTGAAAGCGGCTCAAGAAGTTGGCTCGAAGTCTGTTAATTCACCGATTGCGGGCGCTGTAACGATTGGCAATACCAGCTATGCAATCAGCGGTAGCGTAAACACAGATAACGGTGAAATTACACTTGCTGTTAATCCAGCATTGCCGACCTCTGTTGAAGTGCTTGCGGAAGGTTTTATTGATTATGAGCGTCAAGAAGATCTAACGCCTTCAATCATCACAACCGTTGAAACTTTTGATCTGTTTGCGAACTCATGGAGAGCTTTGACTCGTCAATCAATCGATTCACGTACTCAAATGGCTAACGAATTGGGCTTAGATTCATATTCGGAAGGCGTGATCGCTATTCAGGCTCAATTTGCAAATGAACGTCATTATGACGTAATCCGTAAAGCGCGCCGTGTCGCGGTATGTAACCGTGAAACTTTCGATTTCAACTGGGTTGGTGCTGGTGATTACAAAGTACGTGCTGATATTTGGCGCGACTTCTCATCTGCTTTAGGTGCTGTTTCTCAAAAAATGGCGCTTTTAACGATGAATCACGGCGTAACCCATTTATACGTTGGTGAAAAGATTGCAGCTCAAATGCAAGGCCTACCAGCTGACATTTGGCAGCCTAGCGGTATCTCTGCACGTCCTGGTATCTACCGTGCTGGCCGTCTATTCGGCAAATACGATGTGTACTACACGCCTCGCGGTGTTCATGAAGATGCAGAAGGCGCTGAAATCCTTTGTATCGGTCAAGCAAGTGACGTAACTCGTAACGCATTCATCTTAGGTGATGCCGTTGCTCCGACTGTTATCCCTCTAGCAACTAACTCTGACCTGAAAACAGGTGCGGGTTACTACGCTCGTAACTTCACAGCTGTAAACCCTCATAAGCATTCTGCTCAGGGTGCGGCTCTAATCACAGTAACTAACTTGTTCTAATTGGGTGCGCCAATGACTAAGAAAATTGACATTGGCGCTTCAATTTCAAGCAGAACAGATGCGAGTTCAACTGTTGAGAATGTTTTTAGTGCTGAGGAATTTCCCTGCACTTTAAGCGTTCAAAATCACACAGTAACCCGTCTGGTATTGCCTGAATTGAAGGGCCTAGACATTCCAGGCATGAGCATCAAAGAAGCTCAATTTAACGATATTGGCGTATTAAAGCGCGTGGTATCAAGCCTGGCTCAAATCTCACGACTAAACAATTTCACGGCTATCGCAACTATTTGTGCGCCTGAATTTTTGGAAAACCAAAATGCTCAAGAAAGTGAAGGCCAGACTGAAACTGACGTTACACCGTCTACTTTACAAGGCGGCGAAGAAAGCACTGAAACTGACGTATTGGGCGCAGGGGAGACTACTCCTACTCAGGATCTTGAAGTCAAAGCCACAGTAATTGAAGAACTGCCAGGCGGCGTTTTGCGTGTAGCTGTTGGTGAAACACAGTTTGAAGTGAAAAAAAACCAGTTACGTGAAAACGGGACTTTAACCGCTGGCGGTATCTCTGCATACCAGGCAGCACAAAATACTACGAATGAATAAGGTGTGAAATGACAACTTCTTTTGTACGCGCTTTGGGGGAACAATCGGGCGTTCAGCTTAACCCTCTAGGTGATAATTCTGAAATGCCCACTACAGGCACGGCAGATCAAAATTTAGCAATTGCAATGCGCGCTACACGTGGCCGTATTGATAAGGCTTTCTCTGTTGATGGTTCAAACTTCTACAAGCGTTTGGGTTATGGCGAAACTTTAAGAGCAAATGCACTCAATGAGGCCTGGATTCATGTGCAAGAAGCACTGACCAATGGTACGGCTCAGGCAGTAGTTACTCGTATGGTTGGTACAGATGCTCAAAACAAGTGGATGACGATCTCTATTGATAAAGATACAGGTGCGATTAGCTTTGCTGTTTCGGCTACACAAAACCCTGAAAACTACGATATTGCAGTTAAGCATTTAGAGTGTTTTAACGATGGCATTCGATTGTCTATTCATGCTGATGAAAACCGTGTAGGCGGCCAGCTGGCGGCAAATGATTATGTAACTTTAATGTTGTCTGATTCAAAAGGCGTAAAGCTTTATGAGTTCTCAGGTTCACTAACCGAAGGATCTCAGGATGATTACGGCAATTCTGATTATCTGCCTGATGTGATCGAAGCATTAACAGATAACGTTGAAGTTATGGTATCGGTCGGCGTATCGATTACCCCTGAATCTAAAGCCTATGGCTTTGATGAAAACGGCGAAACAAGCTGGGCAACTTCTGATCTACTTAGCTATTTCAGCGAAGGTGTGGTCGGTAATTACACTACTGAAACTTATGTGCAAGCGCGTGAAAATCTGGAAAAAACACAGCTGCAATATCGCTATATTGCTTCTGGTGGTACTAAAGCGCCTGGCCTATTAAGTCAGTTAATGACTTTGGCATTCAATACCAACCGTCAGTTACGTTTTGACATTGATGGGACCTTAACGCCAGAACAAGCTATTGCGTTTATTGAATCTATCAATCCGTATGGTGCCAAAGCATCACACCTTATTCATGCGTACTGGACCCCGTTAAAGACTAACGATCCAAGCGGCGTAAACGGTAAAAGCTATATCGGTACGTCTGGCCTGAATATTGGTCTTGCATGTGGCCGTAATGCTGCAAAAAATGCAAAAGGTTTTGCTCCTAAAAACTACCCAGTGGCGGGCCGTATGTTCCCGGTCAATCGCTCAGGTATCGTGCAAACTTACACGCCAAGTAACCCGGAATTAAACCAGCTTGCAGCTGCAAAAATTAACCCGGTGATTTATGAATCTTATGAGACAGGCGGCTTGTATGTTTTCCGTGATTCATTGACTTGCGCGCCTGTAAAAAACAGCTTACGCAAACTGATTGCCGTGGCTGAAATGTCCACTTCCGTTGATGATGCTGTCACGGGTACTGCAAAAATGTACTTGCAGCTGCCTATGGCAACCGCCGTTAAACGTATGAACGACTGGCTGAAAGGCTACCTAGAAGGCGCAGAAGCGGCTGAATGGATTACGCCATCAAATGATCCAACTATGGGCGGTGCTTCATTCCGTTATGAAGTGAAGCCAAATGCAGCCAATCCATACGACCAAATGGACGTTAATTACTGGGTGCATTATGACGGTACAGCGCGTCAAATCTTTGCTACTCAAACATTGTCTAAATAATAGGGGGATCATTTAAATGACTACTTTGACCGATCTTTTACGCACTCAGCTCTATGGCAAAAAGCCTGAAAATGGGGCAGCTGCAGCGGTTAAACCTGTCCTGGACAGCGCCAAAACTGAAAAAGAACAAGCGGCTTTAGATTCAGCGGAAGGCTACGAATTGGCTGCAATTGCACAGCAAGCAGTAGCCGCAATTCACCAGTGGATCGAGACAGATGATCTTGATTCAGGCGAAACCATGGCCGACCGCTTAATGGGCCTATTTGTTGGTATCGCTGATTCTAATAAAGATGGTGAGCTTGATGATGATGAACAGGAAATCGTTGAAGCTGCTTTAAGTGCTGCATGGGATTACCTGGAAGGCATGGGCGTGGACGAAAGCGATATTTCAGCATTATTGAATGATTGGGATGACGCAGTAGCCAACAACGTGATTGACCTGGTAGCAACCAGCTTGCCGGAAGGTGAAGATGCAGCGGATCAGGTGATTGCCAAGTTTGCTTTTGGTGATGACGATCAAGAGGCTGTATTTGATGCGACCTATGCAAAGCGTACTGCATTCCGTCACGGCAAGAAGGTTCGCATTAATAAACGTATTGCTGGCTCAGTTCGATTGACTGCTAAGCAAAAGGTAGCGATTCGCAAAATGCAGCTTAAATCGCATTCTGCTAAAGCACGTGCTGGGCGTTTAAAAAGCTTTAAAGCTCGCAAAAACGCGGGTCTATAAGCAGCATTACACATAAAAAAAGGCGATTAATTTCGCCTTTTTTTTCAGGAGAATTTTATGTCTTTATTTGATAAGGCAGCATCGGCGGTCAGTTCAGCTAAATCAGCTGGTACCAGTTTTATTAAGGACAAAATAAACGGGGTCGGCGGGGTGCGTGGTCTGGCCACACTGGGCATTAACTCACTGATCAATCAGGCCTCCGCTATGGTCCTGGGTCCCGGTCCCTGGGATAACCTTAACCCCAACTTACTTGCGACCATTTATGAGGTGGACCATAACGGCCATATCATCCCTGGTACCGCAGTAATCCAGGCACCATTTTCAGAAGATGTAACCATTGAAGCAAGCTTGAACTGGCAAAGTCCTTTTGAGGGGGCGGGCGCAGAAAGCAAGGCCCCGGCGCTTATGTCTATGCTGCAATCCGGCGCATTCCAGCCACTTATTGACAGTATTGGCGGTAAAACTAAGGAGGTTTTGCAAAATACGGTAGATGAAGCCAGGGGAAGAACAGGTATTACCAAGTTGAACTCAACCCAGGTGTTTTCTGGTATGCCGCCTATGAAGATCCAGGGCAATCTGATATTGCGCGCTTGGGAAAATCCAGTAAAAGAGGTCGAAAATCCACTTGATACTTTAATGAAGTGGTCATTGCCCTATTTCCTTGCGCCAGAAGGCACTTTGCTAAGTAATGCTGTGAATTTTGCTCAGGGAAATGGCAAGACTTTAATCGAGACAATCATGCCATCCGAAGCCCCGCCAATGGTTGCACTGACCTATAAGGGCCGTACTTATGGGCCGCTGGTGATTGAGAGTATTAACTTGCCGATAGGCAGTCCGGTTGATGTAAATGGTAACTTTACCAATATGTTGATCCCGGTGACATTCTCAACATTAACTGCAATCGATGGTAATGACTGGATGAAATACAGTACAGCAGGTTTTTAATGTTATTTATCCCGGTTTTACGCACTGCACGTTTTACCCTGGCACTTAAAGAAATCGCCATGCTTAACGCTATTAAGCTGGCGAATATGCCCGAAAGCCAGGCAGAGCAGCAAACGACCTTTTTAATTAACGCAATTACTGAAAATGTCGAAGGTCTTGAGAATCCGCTTCATTGGACGGTTCAAGAAAGAATGCTTTGTGTTGGTCACTATATTGCGGCCACACAGGATGAAAGCCCTGATTTTGCAATCGGTGAGGCTCGTTTCTCAAACTATCTTCAAGCCGAAAAGCAATACCAGCACGATATTTGTGATCTAGGTGAATATGAGGAAGATCATTGGACTGCAGTACCGTTACTGGGTGTGATGGCTGAAACCATTGAGCGCCTGGAAGGTGCCATCGAAGGCATTGAAAGCCGTACACACTGGTATTTAGGCTGCATGGCTTGTCAATTGATCCCGAACGGCGCAGCACTCGATTATGAAAGCCACAACTATGAAGCTCAGGTGCTTGAGCGCATGGTGGTGTTATCTCAAATACCTGAAACCAACTTTTTACACCTTATGGGTTTGCTGACCAAAGCACACCAATATTTTAACCATATCTTTGATATTGCCATTACTGATGTTGGTATTGCTGTATTGCCGAGAGAGGGGGAGGCAAATTTGCCGTATGCCCGATTTCCAGCTCATACCGCAATCACAACAATATCGCAGCAGCTTAGTGGAAAATCTCACCTTTCTGGCTCATAACATCAGCATATATTCCAACACAAGTCTTATTGATGCTTTCAACTTGACCGAATCCCAGGCCGACCAATTCTTAGAAGGGAAGGCATTTAAAGATTGGGTCAAAGTGAAGGAATCAGAGCAGAAGTTGCAAGCTGCTTTAGGTGATCGTATTAACGGCGTGATCCGAGCTTGTGGAGTAATTGTTAAGGCTGTTTCTAATCTATCAAAAGTCAGATAGAGCAGCATGTAGGTATTGTTATGACAGAGCCAGCAAGTGCATCTGGTTTGACTGTGGCGGCGGGAGTGGGTTTAGCCTCACTTCTACCGTTCGTCAACGGGGATGCTTTAATCGGGGCGGTTTTAGGGGCGGCTGTGGTGGCCATCCATACTAAAGACGCAGTTTGGTATTTAAAAATTGTGGGGTTATTCCTTTCAAGTCTATGTGGTTATTTCTTTGCGCCTGATGCCCAGGTGCTTATCAATGTCTTTCTCAGTAAATTCTTTGGATTTGAAATTAAGAGCATTGCAGTAGTTAGTTGCTTACTCGCAGTAGTAAGTGTTCCTTTCCTTAAAAAATTGTCTGATTGGGCTTATAGATTTGATTTAGCTGGCGCTATTGATAGCTATATCGAGAAACGTATGGCCGCCAAAAAAGACAAGGAACAAAAGGGGGAGTAAACAATGATGGAATTTATCCCGTTATTTACTGCAATCTTGAAAGTCTGCATAGGCTTACGTGTTCTTGCTTTCACCTCTACTCATCACCGGATCAAGCGGGTCTATTCAATCCTGGCAGTGGCCTTTGTGGGCTATTTCCTGGGGAGTGCTATTGCCATCCTGGTTAATGGCCAGCTTGTGACTGTTTCAGAGCTTATTGTCACCTTCATTTTGACGATCCTTGTCTTTATCGCACAAGGGAATGTGGCAGAGCTATTCCGTGGAATTACTAAATTATTGGGGCGCAAAGATGAATATTGATAAGGCAATTGATGATCTTATTAAAATCGAAGGCGGTTATGTAAATAACCCTAAAGATCGTGGCGGTGAAACCAATTTCGGTATTACTGTTCAAACGGCCCGTGACCATGGTTATAAGGGCGCAATGCGTGATCTACCTCTATCGGTTGCAAAAGCCATTTACCTAAAAACTTACTGGACGGGTCCACGTTTCGACCAGGTGGCCAAGATCAGTCCAGGCATTGCCGAAGAACTATTTGATACAGGCGTGAATTGCGGTGTTGGCTTTGCTAAACCGTTATTACAGCGTGTTTTGAATCTGCTTAATCAGCAACAAAAAGTCTATAAGGATCTAACGGTAGACGGCGTGTATGGTCCAAAAACTTTACAGGCCTTAGAGCTGACTTTAAGCAAACGTGGCCGTGATGGTGAGCTGGTAATTTTGCGAATGCTGAACAGCTTGCAAGGTGCGCGCTATATCGATCTAGCCGAAAAGCGGGAAAGCCAGGAAGAATTTATTTTCGGGTGGTTCCGTGCCAGGGTGGTAATGCCGTGATCAGAGCATTAATAGGCTCGTTATGCGCCGCTATTGTGGTGCTGGCTATTACTGCTATCTGTCTTTATGGGTGGGGTCAGAGAAACGCCAATCAGGCGCTTAAATCTGACCGCAGCCTTGAGATAGAAAAGGGCGTTTCTAGTGACTTACGTGTAAGCCTGGAAGTCGCCCAAAAATCAAATAGCGACCTGGTGGGCCAGCTGCAGCAAGAACGTGAATTGGTCCAGAAATACCAGGTAAAAACAGCCAGTTTAAATAAAGAACTTTTGTCGAAACAAGAAACTATCAGGATATTAGAACGTGAAGATAAAGCCTTTCATGATTGGAGTAACACTCCTTTGCCTATCAGTGCTATCGGGTTGTTCGCTACTGCCGGAAAAGGACCCGCCAATCGTGATAACCCGGACTGAATACATTACCTGTCCAATTATCTCAAGATGCGATAAAAATGACCCCGTAATGGCCGTAAATGGTGATTTATTGCAGGGTTATATTCTGGTGAAGCATGAGCGTGATCAATGTTCTCTATTGGTTGATCTAATCGTGGATTGCCAGCTTGAACACAGGGTAGCCCAGAGTGCGAATGTGGAAAACTAGAGCATGACCCTCCTTAAAAGGCAGTAATGATGTGCATAAGCATCATTGCTGTTTTTTTTATTTAAGGTTGTTCAACATGACAGTTTCTACACCGCAGTATTTAAAGGGTTTTAGTGAATCCACTCGCGCCCTGGGTCGCAAGGCCATTAACTCCGACTTCACCATTGAGATTGAAGGTTATGAGGGCATGTTCCTTTTAACGAAACAATGCCCGTGGCCAGTGCTTACAACTGGTGGTGAAATTGAAGTCCCGACCCCATTAGGCAGCACGGTATGGGAGGCTCAACAAGTCAAAACCGCTCAGCAGGGCGCTATTTCATTCCTGGAAACAGCAGCGGGCGATATTGATCAAATGTTGGTCGACCTCATCAAAGATGGTGGCTATTTCAATGCCAAAATTTATGAAGGTACACCGAAAAAGTACCTACGCTACAAGCGCATTGAAGATTGCTTTATCCAGCTGGACCCAGTGGACCGTGACTGGGAAAACCGTTCTCAAGTCTTAACCTTCTCAGGCACGATGTTCTATCACTACTACGGTGATGTAACAGAGGGCAATTCTAAGGATTACCGCTAATCCATGAAGCTAAATGACATTGTTAAACAGTTTCTCCAAGAGGAACGAAGTGTAGCGGTGTTGTTAGATGAAACCCAAGTAGAAGCTTTGGCAAGATCAGCTGTGAGCTTCTACTGTGGTTATGCGGATCTAGCATCTTGTCCGAATACCTCGCTTGCCGATATTACCGAGACTACTGAACTATCTATCTCAGAATGGGCGGTGATTAAGCCGCTATTTCTGCTCTATGTTGAGCGTGAAACCGCTTTGCAAACAGAGGCTACAGGGATGCAGGGCGTGGCGGGTTATGGTCGCAATAGCTCAGAGGTAAACGGCGAGATTGCTAACTATGAACGTGAATTACCACAAAAGGCTTCATCTAGTGCTGCATTCACCATAGGCGGTGATGAGGCGGCTAATCCCGATTCAGTCAATGCTTATTTTCCATTTGGTTTTAATTACCCGATCTACTAAGGCTGATTATGCAAATTTTTTATGATGATGGCGGTGAAAAGCAGCTAGTCGATGGTCAATTTTTAAAGAGCTTTGTTCTTAGAAATGACTTGGTGCCAATACCTGTCACTTTGGAGGCCGAAATTCGTGCAGAAGATGAAGTATTGCCGTTTTTTGAGCAAGGCAAAAAAGTCTACACGGCCAATGGTGATGAGTTCATTATTTTAAAAAGTGAGCCAATCAGCTCAGGTCGGGTCCAGGGCGGGAACATAGCACAGGTGGTAAAAATTATTGCTGTGCTAAGTTCCCTGACCAACGCCTGTTATGTCAAAGAGAAATCTATTTATAAAAAGAATACGACCCTAGCTGATATTTATCGCGCCCTGGGCTGTAAAGCAGATTCAATTCAGGGTGACTTAACCGTTCCCTTATTTAACTGCATGGCTGGGGACAGTCCTAGCTATCAGATCGCCGTCATTTTGCAAGAAAGCGCGGGTGTAATGCGCTGGCGTGATGGTCAATTGTCCTTTATGCGCCTGGATGACTTATTCAGGCAAGAGGCGATTACAGACGTACCTATTACGGCGGCTGAAACCGTGCAAAGTGGCTTTTTGGAACGTCATGAAATCCCGACTTTTTACAGTGTGGATGATAACGGTGAATTTATCTATGGCAACAAAGACAAGGCCAGAACGGCGCGTTTTGTGCCGAATAAGGACGCATTAACCCTTAAAAATATGAGTACCTGTTTAATCCTAAAACAGATCTCAAGAATCTCATACAACGACAACATTGTGGCGGGTGATCTTATCCAGGTCAGCGCAGATGAAAAGCTGATAGTGATTACTGCAGCACACGTGTTTAGTGGTGGTATCGATGGTGATCCGGCACGGCAATATACAAAGCTTTGGCTTGGAGAGCTGCATAAATGAGCCAAAAATCAGGAAGTAACGGGCTGGTATTTGGCAAGTTTCCCGCTGTCATTACAAAGTACGACCCAGGTAGTCGAGAGTGCATGATTAAAACCCCGGTTGGGGATGAAGTCGATGCCGAAATCGAGTACCCGATTGGGGATAAATCCGCAAATGGTTATGTGACTGAAATTGAAATTTTACCAGGTGACAAGGTTTGGTGTGAGTTCATTCAAGGAGATACCCGGCGGGCTTTAATCACGGGATGGAGAAATCCAAAAACAGGAAATTCTAGCGGTACTAGGCGCTGGCACCATGCCAATATTGAGCTAGTGGCTGATTCAACAATAAACCTAATAGTGGGAGGCAGTACCATAAAAATTGACCCAAGTACGATTGCGCTTGTAGCGGCCGCAATTTCTACCCAGGGGGCTTTTTCTGGTACTGGCAATATGTCTATTCAAGGTGCTGTTGAATCATCGGATGATGTAGTAGCGGGTGGTGTCAGTGTTCAGGGTCATAAGCACTTTGTACCTAAAGAGGGTGCGGATTCTGAGGCTGCTAAATAGGTGGTATTGTGAGTAAAAATATAGTTTTTAATTTTGATGAAATCAGCAACAAGGATAAGGCCACTAAAGCCGTTTCCAACGCATTTAAAAAGGCCGGGGCTGCAATTGCCCAAGTAGACGTATCGCCTAGCGTAAAACGCACATCAGGGATCAGTTACCGTGAGCTAAGCATTACATTTGCGGATTCCCAGGTGATTGTTTTCCGTATTAAGCAATCTGGTGATATTTACCAGGCTTTGTTAAATGGCAAAGTGCGCCCAATTACCAATCAGGATGACCATACAGCAGCAATTACCGAGCTGGCTAAGGCCATGGAATCAGGCCGTTCGGCATTCCAGGCAAAGCTGGCCAAAGCAAAGTTAAAGTTACCAAATGGTATTAAAACCACGGTGCCAAATAAGGAAAAATTGCTGATTGAAAAGCGTGATTCTTTAAAGGAGGCGGTAGCAGCTGCAGAGCAAGAGCTTAATCAGATCAAAGCTGAAATTGCCAAGTCTGCAACACTGGATTCTGTAACGCTCGATGCGGCTAATGATCCTTTCACGGAATTTGATCAACAAGCCCATGAAGCGGCCACTTCACCTTATAGCCGCACACCAGCACCAGCCTGGGATGATCTAATCGCGGGCAATTATAAAAAGGGTGCAATGACCATTGCCGGGATGAATATTTCTATTGAAAACCCGGCTGAATCTATCCGTCAGGGTCAAGATTCAAACGGCGAAAAATGGAAAATCACAATGAAGCATCACTATGGCTATTTTGATGGCTCGATGGGTGCGGATGGTGATGAGCTGGACGTTTTTGTAAAAAACAATCTGGAAGTAGCACCGGATCATGCCTATATCATTAGCCAGGTGGATCTTGACGGATCTTTTGATGAACACAAGGTTGTCATTGGTGCTGAAAGTGAAGATGAAGCAAAGGAAATCTATCACTCAAACTACAAAGCCGGATGGGATGGTTTTGGCAGTATCGAACGTGTGACCATGGATGAATTAAAGGGCCGAATGCAGTACCAAGCAGCAGCTTAAACAGCTTTCAGGAAAACGGGCAATTTAGCCCGTTTTTTTGTCTCTAATATTGTTGATTAAGTGAGGTGAAAGCCTTGTAAATTAACTATGTTAAGAGGTCTTTATGACTGTGCAATTTAATTGGGATGGTGCCAATAACCCAGTCGGTCAAACAATTGACCAGATGCTTTACCGGATTCGCTCAAATGATAAAGAGGGCTTGATTTTTGATAGTGCGACCCTGGCTGATTTTATTGAAGATTCAGACGGCGTTATGGCGGTATTTGATGCCCTGGTTACACCATATTCACGCCTGGAACGCAAAGTGAATCAATTGCGCCTAGTGATGGATAAAGCAATTCCCGACCTGGAAACTGTATCGGTCCAGGTATCCGAGCCATTTAAGCAAAATGGCAGTGTGCATGTAGCCGCTGTATTTGAATTATCCGATGGTCAGACGGTATCGGTGGTATTTCATAACCCGGATTCAACGCCTAACAAACTGGTCGCCAGTGATGAAATGATTTCCTGGAAGTGGATGCTCAATAAAAAAGACATTACGATTGTTGTAGCGCCTGAAAATGGCCGTGACCTGGCTATTCGTGAAGTCGGCAGACGTATCATGAAACTGGCCCATAAAAACAGCACAGGCTTTGCCCGTTTAAACCAGAAGCGCGCCGAAAAACTTGAGAATATTAAGAATCTTACAGGCGAAGTAGAGCAGCTGGAACAAACGCTATCAGGCCTGGAAAAAGAGATTGAAGCGGCTAAGGCTGAACAGGCCCGAATTGAGGAAGAAAAAAACAATATTCCAATGATCAAGCAGCTATTTGAAAAGCTGGTGCGCGGTGGCTGGAAACTGAAAAATGGCCATGACGATTTTTTATCAAAAGAAGAATATGCCTTTGGTGCAAAATCCAATGTTGTTGTGGATTTTAATAGTTTCGATACTGTAAAAAGTGACATTGAAATTACAGCGGTGGGCGGTGGTTCCAAAACCATGCACATTGGTACCAGTGACCTTGAGGCTGAATTTGATGAATTTAAGATTATTGTAGAGGACTTGATGAGTGCCTTGCATGGTAATGGCACGGTCGATTCACTACTTAACCTCCTACAAAACACGTTCAAAATGCAATGTGAGCGCCTGGCCCCGTTAATCTTTAACGTAACCACGCCTAGAACAAGTAGCGGTGTAACGATTGAGCTTGATGATGATGGTACTTTCCAGTTTGAGAGTGATCATTTGTCAGTGGATCACTTGCAGGGTGAAGATAATCAAGCCCTCATTGCTAAAAAACTAGATGAATTAGACTTTGTTGCTTCTCAGGGTGCTTTTGATGATGATCCAGAGCTTGAGGGTGATGTAATCCAGGGCGGCGTATTTAAGGGTAAATCTTTTGACTTTGCTTATACCATTGAGCAAATTGAAATCGCTGTTAATTCACTATCTAGTTTGTCTTTAGTGTTTGGTGACTTTAATCATACGGCGGCAGCTGGTGGCACCTTGTTCGATTCAATTGCTAGTGAATCTAACCCGCCAATTGAAGGTATTACTGCACAGATTGGATACAAGCCGACTGATATTGTTATGGCTAGGGTAAGTGTAGATGCAGCGGGTAATGCCATTATCTACAGAGGCGAAACAGGGACCACACAGGAAAGAGGCATTGATGCACCGACCTCCTATAGCCAATTTGTACCTGTATTTAAGCGCCTGATTGCAGAGCTAACCAAAGAGCCAGAGCTAGAGGAAAAGCTACCTGAGTTAAAAGCCTACCTTGATACATTTACCCCGTTAAAGCGTGGCCAAGTGCTTAAATCTCTATCACGTGCAGCCTATGATCTGGATGGTGCGCGTGTCACTGTTGCTGAAACTGTAATTTCACTTGCCAAAAGTGAAGGTGCTAGAGTGGGCGTGAATGGCAAGGATGAAGTGTCTTTGATGAATGATAAGCACACTTTGAGCAGCAAACTAGGCAAGATCCCAATGAACTTTGGTATCTGGTTGATTGAAAGCGGCACTGTGAAGCCAAAACCAGCTGCACCGGAATCAAAATATCCTGATGACTTTGATCCGACTACTCCTGAAAATTATGCCCTGGTTAAAGAAAACGGTGATCTTGAAATGTTCCAGGATCAACTAGATGCGTTTTTCCAAAACCGTTTTATTGATGTGCGAAATGCTTTACGTGACCTGGGTTGGGAAGGTGAGCAAGGCCGTGACTTGAGCAAAAACGGATATACCGCAATTCCTCATTTCAAACAGGCGGGTGCGGGCGCTAACCTGGTAGGCATTCATTACACTTTAAACGGTCCTGATGGGAAGGATATTGGATTCTTTATGTCTGATACTTTGACCTTGAGCGCAGAGCAATATGCGGATCGTGTGAATATGGGTCTACCAGCACAACCAGAGCCAATTGTAGTTAATGGGAGTGACCCATTAGATATATCTATGGCGAATAAGCAGAATGCCATTCAATTAGCAGAAAACCTAAAGACTTTTAGCCAACAATCATGGGTTATGAGAACAACTTTAAATGATGTTAAAGATTTAAGTGTAGATCAGTTTAGAGAGCTTTATCAGGCTGATTTAGAGGCACTAAAGTCTGAGCATGATCAGGTGATTGCAGCATTTAATACATTGTTTAGAGCAGCTAAGGTTAAGGATCGGGATGTTATTCAAGAAATAGCAAATGAGACAAATTCCATTTATAAGCTACTTACTCCAAAAGGCAAACAATTAGAATCTGAATGGCAGAAACTAGGTGGTGAATATACAGCTTATCAAAAAAGTTTGAATACAGATCCAATCGTGGACCCAGATCCAGATACAGGGGATGATGAAATTAATACTTTCTTAAATGATGTAATTGCCAATCCTGGTAATCATACAAATGATGAATCACTGGACCGATTGACAGAACTTGCTGAAAGCCTGGGTGATGATGAAACAAGTGAATTTGCTATCACTGTGAATAAGGCAGCTAAAGCGGTTCAAGAGGTTGCATTTAAACAGCTTCAAGACATGGTAAGCCAGGGGTAAAAAATGAATCAATTGCTATGGGGTGATCAGCCTCATAGCCGTTTTGCTGTCCTTGACAGTGTTTCCCCACTTGAAGCACTTAAAAACAGCCGGGCGGCCATGGGTCTGATTGCTGAAAAACCCAATCTGAAAAAAACAACTGAAATCATGAGCTGGACCAAAAGAGCAGCTGCTCTACTGGGGTCCATTAATGAAGTCTTGCACCCATCTTTAGAAATCCTGAAAAAGATTGGCCAGGGTGCTTATGACCATGAAACCCTCTATTCATTATGGGCCATGATGGATAGTAATTTAGATGAATTGAGCGCAGACAATGTGTTTAACGATAAGGCGGGAAGTCTGACGCACAAAGCTATTTCCCGTTGGGCTGAATTGGAGTTAAAGAATGTTTAATAATGACTACAAAGCGGTTAAAAGCCGACTGGGTTATTGCTTTGACTTGCTGACGGCCAAAGACATGACCAAAGAGCAAAATTCTGAAAAGAATAGCCTTCTTTTAAAGAAAAAGATCAATACCTTGCGCGCTTTAATTGCGGGTCAAAATCTGCCAGCGCATGAAATCTTATTAACCTCAAATACTTCTATGTTCTCCTTTTTTAAGGACCAGATTAAAGCGTTTGAAGATGAGACAGATGAAGCGGAAAAGGCTAAAAAATTACTTAGACTGAAAAACTTTATTGATGTGCAAACCGCCGCAATAAATCTTGATGCTACTCGTATGGTCAGTATGGGCTATGAGCGCAATAAGGTTGCTACTAAGATCGCTGAAAATGCCAGCCTTATCACTGGCCTGGTTAAGCATACGGTTGAAAATTCAAAAATTAAGGGAATGTTTGATCCAGAAAAAGCACGGTCCCTAATTGATGAAGAAGCTCGCAATACTACAGCTTACAATGCACAGTATAGCGCCGCCTGGAAGGTTTTATCTGAAAAGCATGATTCGATTAGAAAGCCCTTTCTTGATTTGCGTGAGCAAATGTTTGATGAGCTGGAAAAGGAAGGTTTGACCCTGGAACAACGAGAGACTATCCGGGAAAAATACGCGCCTGAATTGAATGTTTTGCAGCAAAATGCTGATGCAGAATATAAAAAGCTTAAAGCCAGTCTTTTTGATGACCTAGAGGCCAACTACCAGGCCCAAAAAAATCGTATCGCAGCTGAAAAAATCGCAATGGCCAGGGCGGTTAAAAATGCTGTCATTGATCAGTCGACCGTGACCCAGGAAGATGCCGAAAAGTGGATTGCAGAAAAGGTGACTATCACTCAAGCTGTGATCAATAAGATGAAAAAGAATGGCATTACGCCTGAGAAGTTTCACCAGGATCTAAAAGACTTTTTTGTTATTACTAATGGCCGCCTGGGTAAAATTAAGATTGATACCAAAAATCACCAGAGAGCTTATGCCAGCGGCACAACGACCCATGCAACTGAGGGTTTTATCATGCTGGATAATGACTTTAGCCAGCGGGTATTATGGCATGAATTGGCGCATCATTTGGAATCTGATGATAACTTGCGTGTTATTGCTCAAGAGTACATTAAATCCAGATCGCTTGATGGAAAACTGGTACACCGCTTACGCAATCTGACCGAAAATAAGGGCTTTGCAGCTAGTGAAAAGGCATATAAGACAGATATGTTTAATCACTATGTTGCCAAGATCTATGATCATGGGTCCACAGAGGTTTTCTCTATGGGTGTTGAGGTTCTGTATGATGATGCAGTCTTATTCGATACCATGTTGAAAGACCCTAAAACTATTGAATTTGTCACAGGCGCATTGATGCAGACAAAGCAAGAAGTGGATCTTATTAATCAACAATTAAGAGATAGCATCCTTAACATAAACGCTGATATTGATAATCTCAGGACTGAACAGTATCAAGAGGTTTTTGAACAGCTGGCGGGCCTGGTGAAATTCAGTACCACAGTTAATGTCACTGAGGCTGACTTTACCGATCCTGATGCCACTAGATTCTTTAGTGAATGGAAGTCTAAATTTTATGGCACCTTAACATTGCCAAATGGCCGCGAATTGGTCCTTCTTAAAAGTGGTAAGGTGAAATATAGATCTTTCCGTGGTCGTGCCATGAAGGGTGTATTCGCTTTAGACTTTGGAAACTATGAGCATGTCAGGGAGGCAATTGCAGAGGGCCGATATACCACTTATTTTGCTTATGGTTACGGCGTGAAGGAGGAAGTTGCTTTAGCCATCCAAACACAGGACCTTGACCGGATCAAAGTGTTAGCTTTATCAATGGATTTGCACAAGGTTGGCGGGTATAGTATCCCTAATACTTCTGGCGAAATCGGTGAGGGCTTCACCTCATTTGAAAGCTTAGATAATCTCAAAAGACAATATTTACAGGGCTAGATGATGGATATAAATACAACGGCGTTAAAAGTGCATACACCTAAAGGCTCATTCTTTGCTGTCTTTCCAGATGATGCTAAAAACTGTGAATTGTGCGGTCCCTGGCTTGAGGCAATTGGCTACTTTGAGGGTAACTTGCATAAGCTATTTAAGCAGCATGGCCATCCGCTAGAGCTGGCACGGTTGGAGCCGGGAGACCTCATGCTGTATGGCAACCGTCCGGATCTTGAAATTTCCATTACTGATGACTTTGACCGTGAAGAACTGAGAATGATTTAGTAGTAAAAATAACCAAAAAAGGCCCTTCCAAGTGAAAGGCCTTTTTTATAGGAAAAACAAAAGAAAATAAGAAAAATTATCTACCAACATACAAGCTGTTTCACTTGTATGGAGTAGTGATGAAAAGCCTTCAATCACTCGCTTTGACCCGAAAGGCTTTAAAGCTAATCGCAGAAAAAGCAACCACTAAAACCACGATGGCAGTTTTACGCTGGAATAAAGAGGCACTGGCTTTGCTAGGGCAAGCTTTTCCCAAAATTAAAACTGATGAATCGAATCCTGATTACCAGTATTTGCAGTCTGTAATTAAACGCGAATTACCCAATATGAATGACCCCGATATTGGCAATCGCATGACAGACATTCTTAACCGAAATTCAGAAAACTCGGCATTCCTTTCGTATGTGCAACAAGCCGTTGCTGCATACCGCGAAGCCTTGCTTGCTGCATCCACTCAATTTTTATGGGGTAACGCTTAATGTTTGGCATTTTATTCGATGATGCTGGCAATCCTAAATTGACCACACAGGCGCTTGAGCTTACTAGCAAGCTGCAAAATATTGTTGATAGCCTCAAAACGCCACAAAATAGCCTAGAAGGCCTTTTGTCTGAAATTGGCACTATCACACGTGGTAATCACTTAATTGCGGATTTGAAGCAATTAGGCGGCAATATCGGCGGTGTTTCATTACAAATTAATGATGATCCAGCAATTCCATTGTCAAAACCACGTAAAAAGACGGATCAGCACTACAATTTCCAGCAAAACAACACAAAGAACAAGCGCCAAAAGGACAACATTGCGGCGGTGGAATTGGTGCGCCAATACAATGCGGGTGAAATCACTTTAGATTCCATTACCGATGAGCAAAAAGACATTTTAGGCCGATACACCGGGAACGGCGGCAACTTGCTCGATGTGGAAACAGGTATGCGCGGCTCAGACTATGAGTATTACACGCCTAAGCCTATTGCTTCTGGTATTTGGGACGTTCTAAATGACATGGGCTTTGGTGGCGGTAAAGTGCTGGACCCATGCGCTGGTGTAGGTATTTTTGGCGCTACTGCACCATTAAATGCGGCTATTGATGCTGTAGAGCTGGATAAGACTAGCGGCACGATCAATAAGCTGATTAATGAATCAGACAGCTATAACGTGCGTGTAAGTAATTTTGAAAGTGTAGCATCACGTACACCAGATGAATCATACGATGCCATTGTGGCTAACGTTCCATTTGGTAGCAATCGCGGTCGTAACTTCAAATACGATGAAAAATACCAGAAAGCTAGTCTTGAGTATTACTTCATCATGCGTTCCCTGGAAAAGCTTAAAGGCGGTGGCTTGGCTGCATTCCTGGTACCGGATCGCTGCATGACAGGCAAATCAAGTAAAGAACGTGCATTGCGCCAGGATTCAAGCCTACTGGGTGAATTTTTGGGAGCGTATCGCTTGCCTAACAAAGTATTTGGCGCTGCAGCAGCAGATACCATTACTTGTGTGATGTTCTACCGCAAACATAGCAAAGCGGCTTTAGAGAAGGTCAGCGACCTCTATTCTGGTGGTGAAGCTAAGACGCTTTCTGATGCTCAAGTGCTATGGGATTCATTTGTTGATGGCAAATACTTTGAAACCAGCGAAGGTAAAAAGCGCGTCCTGGGTGATGACTTCATCAAAGCAGAGGAAGGCGATAAATACGGGCGTGATCAACTAACTTCTAGTGAAGATATTTTGGCAATCGCTAAGCGTATGCTGGTTCACAAATTGCCGAAAACCCGTATTGACTGGGCTTTGCTGGATGAAACCGAAGCTTTCCCAATTTCTTACAATGAAGGCGATACCATTACCCAACGTGGCCAGACTTTGCAGCTGGTGAATGGTAACTGGGTCGTATTGAATCCAAGCCCTGAAAACAACGCAAAAATGGACCTGCTAAGTGATGCACAGGACCCATACAGTGCTTTTGTTTCCAATATTACGATTGAACAGGTCGATGAATTAGCCGACCACATGAAAAAAATGTCTATGGCGCTGGATATGCCGCCGTGGATGGGTCAAATGCGTGTTGCTTTGGCGGGTGGTAAAACCCTGGACCAACGCAAGCAGCTTTACAAGCCAATCCTGATTGGTATGTGTGTAAAGCAGATCATGGATGAGGAAGGGCTAGATTCAGGCACCAACTTCAAAGAGAAATACCAGGATCTATCGGCTGAAATGGAGCGTTACGCCTCAGATGCCAATAAAGTGAAAGGTGTTGAAGGTGAAGCGAAGCTTGCAATCCTGGAATACAAAAAGCATTACAAGAAAGGGACCGGATTTAGCTCAATTTGGCTTGGTGAAATTCGCCAGGTAACAGAAGTTGAAATGACCCCGGACGCAAGCCTGGACGGCGTGATTTATGTGAATAAATCGCCGTGGTTCACTGTTGAACAGGCTAGAGCCTCACTTGGTCCAGACTTTGACCCATTTAAGGACCCTGAATACTGCCTATCTGATGATGGCAATAAAATCTGTCGTTCTGATGATTACTATGTTGGCAACCTGGGTGAGTTTTTAAAGCGGATCGATCCGGCAATTGAAAATGCAGCCAATGATTCAATCCGAAATAAGCTACTGGCACAGAAAAAGGCGGCGTTTGAACGTGTGACTAAGATCGATGTTCAAGAAATGCACTTCAACCTATTTTCGCCATACGTGACGATTGAAGAAAAAGCAGAGTTTTTGCGCCGTTCCGTACATGCCAGTGCGCGTGTGGTTGATGTTGATGGTGAAAAAACAATTTCATTCAACGTAACTTCATCGGAAAAGGATAAAAACAATCGTGCCAAGTACATTGGCCGCCTGGAAAGCTATTTGAAGCACGGCAATGTCTCCTTGCAGGGCATTAAAATCGAAGGTATTTCTGAGGAAAAGCAGCTCGAAGAACTCCGAAGCTTTATCAACAAAACCAACGATAAATTTAATAGCTATGTGCGTTCTAATACCAGGATTACTAACCGCCTAGAAAGTACGGCAAACGATCCTAAAAACATGCGTTTTAAGCAGCTTGAAGATACTAAGGACTTGATTGTTCAAGGTATGAATCCAGAGCTTAAATTGCACACGTATCAACGCGCTTTCGTGCGTAAAATGTCGCGTGATTTCAGCGGTATCAATGGCTTTGATGTGGGCTTAGGTAAAACCTTTACGGCACTTGCATCGGTCCAATACGTGCAGTCTATTGGCGTTAAAAAGCGCACTATGTTTGTGGTCCCAGGATCGGTGCTATCAAACTGGCGTAAAGAAGCATTGCGGGCATATAAAACGATTGATGATTGTTTGTTTGTGGGCTTGCGTGAAAACGGTGATGGCAACCTAATTGCTGATTCCAAGTATTACGATGAAGATTTAATGTCGATTGTGAGCAACAAGCCGAATAAGATTTTTATCAGCTTTGAAGCTTTTGAGCGCATTAAATTAAAGGCTGAAACTATTGAGCATTTTGAGAATCATATTCGCTCGGTTGATGCCTCGTTTATGGAAGATGATAGCCGTAAAAATGAGGAAAAAACCCAGGCGAAACTTGAAGGCCTAACCGCTATTTTGTCGAAAAAGACAGGCGCGGCACCTTATCTTGAGCAATTGGGGATTGATTCAATCGTGATTGATGAAGCCCATGCTTATAAAAACTCAAGTGCTGTGCGTGAATTTAAGGGCGGTAAATACCTATCAACCGCTGGCATGTCTGGCCGTGGTATCGATGCACAATGTAAGGCCTGGTTTATCCGTGGTATGTCGGATCGTAAAGACGGCGTATTGCTACTGACTGCTACCCCGATTACCAATAGCCCGCTTGAAGTCTATTCAATGATGAGCCTGGCGGTTGGCCATGAGCGCGTGAACAGTTTAGCTATGGGTGTATCTGGTGCTGATGACTTCATGAATGCTGTATGTGTCATGGAAGATGAACAGGAAGAATCTATCGATGGCCAAATGAGTAACAAGCGTATCTTTAAAGGCCTAAGTAACCCGGCAATGTTACGCAATCTTATTTCTGATGTGGCCACAATTAAAACCGCCGATGATGTAGGCGCGCAAATCGTGGTACCAGATGAAGATACTCAAGAAACGATAGTAACGCTTGATAAGTATTCCCAGGATAAGCTGGATACTTATAAGAATGCCTATCGCTATGCTATGGACCTGATCCGTGACCGTGCTTTGCCATTTGGCCCAGGTGTGGCGGCGTATGATTACGTTAAGCAGCAATTTGGTGAAAAGGACGATGTAATCGCGCATCCATTTAACTTGATCAATAAAATGACGATGTTAATTGCCGATCCTGACCTGGATAAGCAATACACCAAGTACGTGATTGGCCAGGACCAAAAAGAGGCACTTGATAAGGTTCTAGCTGAGTGGGATAAGAAGCGACCTAAAGAGGACCGTGGCCGTATTAGCCCGCATACTCAAGAAAGCGATTACTCCTTAAAGATCAAGAAGAACAAGGATACAGGTGAGGAAACAGCGATTTATACAATTCAGGTTCGCGCCTGGGCTGATAATGCCAATGTTTACCTGGATTCTACCGACTGGAAAACACAAGAAGCATTCGAGACGCTGGCCGAAAAACACGGACTAGGCCTGGATTGCGTCATGTCTCCAAAAATGGCCGCTATGATCGATAACCTCAAGCGTGAAAACTCGCATGTTCGCGGTGTGAATGCTCAAGGTGAAAAAGCGCCGTATGCGAAACAGATTGTTTTCTGTGACATTTTGGGTATCCACAACAAAATGCGTAAGTTGATCGCTAAGCATTTAGGTGTTTCAGCAAGCCAGATCGCTATTGTGACCGGACAGCGAAATAATGATGCAGCTGAAATTTTGGAGATTCAAAATAACTTCAATGATTATGGTGAAGATAACTATCGCATCATCATTGCCAACAAGAAGGCCGAAGTCGGTATTAACTTGCAAATCGGTACTCAGGCAATTCATCACTACACAATTGGCTGGACCCCGGATAGCTTGCAACAACGTAACGGTCGCGGTGTGAGACAGGGCAACAAGACAGAAAAAGTAACTGTGTATCATTATGACGCGCAAGGTACTTTTGATGCAGCTAAGCGCACCCTGGTAAACAATAAAGCTGACTGGATCGGTGAGCTGATGGACGGCCAAGGTTCTGAGAGCATTAAGATTGTAGGCGGTATGTCCAATGAGCAGATCCGGGCGCTGGCTGAATTTGCGGGCGGTGATGCTTTAGAAGCCATGCAAGCCGAAATTGCACGTAATGAAAAAATGCGTCATGAAAAGGAAAATGTGGAGCGTCAAAAAGCATTACTTGAGACGGCAAAACAGCAACAAGACTTTCTTGATAAGAACAAGGATTTTTCAGGATGGGTTAAACGTGACTTTGATGCTTTGATGCAAACCGCCTCAAGTGTCGGCAAGCTGGAACGTTTAATCAAAAAAGAAAATGATCTTAAAGCTGATCTAGCTGAAATCGTAGCAAGTAGTGGCTCAGTGAAGGACGTACAAGCCAAACTGAACAATATTGAGAAATCAAAACTCAAGCTTGAAAACGAAATGCGCCAGGCGAATAAGCTAATGGCTCGTATTGCCGGGGCGGTAAATGCGGTAGTTGCAAATTACAACTTTGAGCAAATTGCACCAGATAAAGCAGCGTATGTGATCAATAAAAAGTTCCGTGAACGTGCTGAACAGCCACATTCTAAGGCCACACTTACAGATACTTTTTATGATCATGAAGATGGTGTGCGTTATGGCGTAAAAGTGAAGGCTAAGGAGGAAGTGGAAGGCTCAGAACTTTACAATGAGTGGAGCTTTGAGGTTGATTCTGCAGCTGGCTTGATCCGTGAAACGGTGAAGCAATTTAAAGAACGTGCGAAGGTTGATAATTCAATCAATGAGCGCGTGATTGATGACTTTATCGGTGAAGATCGAAATGGCCAGATTAGCCCGTCCGGTGTTTTATTTTCAAAGTCTTGTTTCCTGGTGAAAAACAATGACCCTAAACAAGCGGTTTATTACTTTACAGGTGTGCCACAAGAAAATCAGTATGGTTCTAAAATTAAGGGCTTGATCAATGGTGAAAGGACCGATACTGAATTTAACTATGATTTTGTAGATCAACCTGAGTACAGCGTGGCTTATCCTGATTCTGCTTTATATACGCAGTGCTGCATTGCCCTGGCTGAATATGAAGATTCATTGGTAGGCACCGTTTCCACTAAAGAAGGCAACCTATTTAGTGATGTTATGCCGGATATTTTGAAATATCGTAAGGGTATTATCGAAATCGCTTTTGAGTACGCTAACAGCTACTTGCAGGGCCACTATTACCCATACGTGATGAATGCACATGAGCCAGATAAATTGAGCGATTTTGAGAAAGCAGTTGTTAAACAGCAATCAGAAATCGTATTGAGACATACGAAATATCATTTCTATGTATTGGCTGAAAATGAGCATTTAATTACCAAAAATCGCCCGACCATTGGTAATAAAACCGAAGTGATTCGTGACTTTTGTTTAGCCAATAACGTTAAGGCCAGTGTTTCTGATCTTCCGGTATCTTTTAAACTGTCTGTTGCGTTAGCGAATTACATTCGAGAGGGTGATGCTAAGGATCGATTATTTACCTTTATTGACCGGGCAAAATTTGAGACGGTGGCTGCATTCCGTGAAGCTTTGGCCCAGGTGGTATGTGATGAATTTACACCGTTTATTCATGATATGGAGCCGGATACGTCAATCATGCTGGACGTAGTAGATCGCGTTTATGAGGTGAGTAATATCTATCGCACTAAACAAGCTGAAATTCTGGCAATTGAGAAAGCAGCTCAAGCGATTAATGCGCCGGAAGTACAAGAGCCTCAGCCGATTGATGTGACGATCCATGAGCCGGATATAGAGCCTGGTGCTATTCCAAAAACTGCAATCATCCGTGTGGAGACTAACGGCTTTAATACTTTGCCGTATCGTGAAAAATTCCGGGAATATTCGGATGAGATTCAAAATGCGACAAGTTATGCTAAACCTGATCATTGGTCGAAGTACAATAAGCGTTTTAGCAATGCCTCCGCTTGTTGGAATAAACCGCTTAAACAGTGGGAAATTCCATACGGTGCATGGCAGCTATTCGAGCAGCGTGATAGCGAACTGACAGATGCTTGCACATTCACAGTAATTTATGGCGGGGTTTAAAACTAATGGCATTTTCTGAATTTTTATTCGATAAGGCCTATATTGATGAGGTGGCCGCAAATGCGGCTGCTTCACTCAAGGCAAATCGTGGTTTTTCTAACCTGGAAGGGTTCGCGGCTGGTGTAATTCAACGCCGTTTAGCAAAGGACCCGGCTCGTTATCTGGACTATGGTGTTTATTGGCCAGCCTTAAAAGCGGTGCTGCATAAGCATGGCTTTGATTTTGGCGCGCCAGTTTATCCGCAACTTTGCGCGGTTTATTGCGGCGATAATGACTTACAGACAATCATTATGGCTGATGAATTTAGGAATGATTATCTGGCCACTCAGTTTGTGGGTACCAGGACCTTTTTAGTCGATAAAGAGACGGGTGAGGAAATCATTTTGATCGATGATGACATGGAAGGGAAAGCCCTCAATTCATAACCCTGGAAGGCCCGTTTAAATAGCGGGCCTTCTTGTTTTTGCATATAGGAAAAGTTGCCGTTTTCACTCATGGGCCGCGTTTATCGTGGAATGATGAAAAATGTATCTAATTCTCCGAAAGGGCGCGGTAATTTTCTAAACAACTTTGGCATTTCTGCTAAAAAATGGGGTTCGGAAAATTTGCCACTCGCCAATGAAATCACTCAGACCGATCTGACGTTGTACGGGTCCGGTTCGACTACAGTTGCCTCTTTATTATCTAGTGGTTCCAGGACTGCTAGAACTCGTCAAAATATCTATGACAAATGGGCCTTAATGGAAAGTGACCCGATCATTTCCACGGCCTTAAAGATCCTTGTAACCTCCGCTTTGGGTGGCCATGAGACAAGCGGGGACCTGGTATTTTTGGAGACAAAACCAGGCCTGGCGAAAAACGATAAGCGCATGAAGTATATAGACGAAATCAGGGCAGACCTGGTGCCGCTATTTAACAAAGTGGCTTATACAAGTAGCTACCTGGCTGCTGCTTTTGGTGATTCTTATGTCCGGGTTCACTCCAACAAAAATGGCATTCAGGATCTTTATATTGGTGAATTGGTACGCCCTACATTGATCCAACCGTTTGAACGTGGCAGTCGCACGGTCGGCTATGCTGTTTCCTCCGGTGCAAAGAATTTCCAGCGCCTCGATGCCCTCCAAATGGCGCGAATGAAGCTGCCCCGTACCCAGTGGATACCTCAAGTTGGTGTGGTCGAAAAATCAATGCGCTATGCGCTTGAAATCGATGATATGGATGAATTGCCACTTATGCCCGCAATGGTCGGCGGCTCACTCTTATATTCGGCTGAATCGCCGTATGACAACCTCACATCATCATTGCTTGGCCTGGTTGGTCAGCGGTGGATGGATTCAATCGATGAGCAGCTGCTCACAGTGAATCTTGAAGGCATGGATAAAAGCCAGCAATCACGCTTCCTGGAATCCATGAAAAAGATGCTGATTAAGTCTAAGCAAATTGCTGAAAACGCTGTGAAGCGTAACAGGCCTGTCATGGAGCGTATTCGTCATGTGGTCCCAGTATTCAGCGAAAAGCAGCTCACACAGGTTACGGGCAACGTAGGCGGCCAGCGTAGTGCCAATGTGTCAATTGAGGACATTATGCTACATGCGCGCTTACTGTCCGGTTCAATGGGTGTGGATCTGTCCATGCTTGGCTTTGCCGATCAGCTGGCGGGTGGCCTGGGTGAAGGTGGATTTTTCAGAACATCGGCCCAAATTGGGGAAAGCTCACGGACCATTAGAACGGCCCAGGCTGAATTTTATGATTCGATCATTGATATTCACACGTATAAAAAATACGGCTTTGTCTTTGATAAAAATGACCGTCCTTTTTCAATCAATTTCTATGGGTCCATTAGTGCGCTAGAAAACGAAAAACAGGCGACCCGTGCCAATGCAATGAACGGCGGCTTGATGTTGGTTCAGGCCATGCAGCAATTTAAGGACCTGGGCGCTGATAAGGAAATGATGAAGCAATTTCTGATGCAGACTATGTTGCTTGATGAAGATATTGCTCAGCTATACAGCGCAATTGTTGATGTTAAAGGGGATGAAAATGAGCCTCTACAATAACATTGCGAAAAAATCCAAACAATCGGGCCTGGTGAGCGCAATTACTAAAGGCGCTCAGTCTGTTGTTGGATCAGCTATTAACAAGACCATGAATAGCTCACTGGCCAGCCCTCTATTCGATCAGGCGGCCAAAATAGGTATTACACCAGACCTGGCTAGTTTTGTGGCGAATGAGTTTGCCGGGCAATACATTTCAGACAAGGTGAGTGAAGCAGAATCATTAATCAAAAAGCAAATAAGTACCTGGATTAACAAGATTGGCGGGGGCTTTAAGGGGATTCCTGAAAAAGCCCAGTACCGTGAATTTATTGCGCTTAGTCGTGCCAGAAAAAACAATTTTATTGTTCAGGTTGAAAGTAATTTAACGGGTGATTTCTCCAAAAAGATGAATCTATTTGTCACAGACATAGATTTAAACCCGATGAATATTTCAGGCGAAAAACGGCGGGTCGGTGGTGGATTTATTGATGCGCCGACCGGGGCCGAAGCTACTGAGATTCGTATCACAACTATGGATGATAAGGCGGGAACGATTAAGAAGTGGTTTGAGCAGCAATGTGCTGCAGTCGTGGCTGCTGATGGAACATTTGGTGTGCCAGCCAGTTATGGAATCACAATTAAAGTCTTACATGCTGTGGTGAATGGTCAAAACTCAAAAGATGCCTTTACTAATAAGGGGTTATATCGTGCGGCCTCTTATGAGGTGCAGTTGTCCCGCAGAGAACAGGCCATGCAAGAAGTGACCCTCACTTTCACTCAACTTGATTCATTTAGAAGGTAGTAAAATGTCAGGGTTAAAATCCGATGAATTAGGCTTTTTGATAGGAAAGCCGATCAACTTAACTGATCTACATGATGAGCTGTCAGATATTCACGGCGAATTATCAGAGATTAAGCAGCTCTTAAAGAAGGATGCTGTTGTTGATATTTCTCCTGATTCCTTAGATCAGCTCACAAGTGCATTTAGTACAAATCTTGCCGCTGAAAATGAAAAAAATGCAGACAAGGCACCCGATAAAATAAGTGTACCTGGTGCAAGGGAAATAAAGAAGGAAGGCATCCCGTTTGCTAATCTGGATAGGCTAATTGCCAGTCAGCTTGATAATCATGCTGTCAACCAGAATGGCCAGAATGAAGCAGCTAAATTCCAGCCTCGTGATGCACATGGTCGCTTTACTTCTCCGGTCAATCCGGGTGAAGCCGTTAAAGTCCCTCAAGTCCGAAATGTGGCGAATAGTCTATCTATTCAAAATGCCCGGACTGATGGCCCTGGTGTTGAAAATCATAATCAGGATATAACGCAGAACACTTTAAATAATACGGTTTATAAGCGTTCCTCACAGGCAGAAAATATTGCCAGTCCTTCTACTCAAACAACGGTCAATAACAGCTCAAAAACAGCTGCAAAACGTGATGAAAAAGGCCGTTTTATTGCCAGCCCCTCGGCAAAAGAAGCAATTAGCACTCCCAAAAATCGCGGTGCAAATGGCCAATTTTTGCCAAAAGGGACCAATTCTGAAAGTAATACACCGGATAAGGTCGGTGCTGAAAAGGATTCTATCGGCACTAAGATTAAAAATGTCGGTAGCAAAATTTCAGATGCAATCGGCGGTTTAGCCCAGGACAATGAACAGGCAGACCCAAGTGTTCAGGCCATGGGGGAAATCAAAGGGGTATTAAGCCCAGTTGGTCGCGGCCTGGGTAAATTATTCACTGGTGGCAATGGTGGTGTAAGTCGTGGCCAGGATCGCTGGTATAGACGTTTCTTTAAGCAAAATACTGAAAAGGCAAGAGCTGATGAGCTGGCCAACAAGCGAGAGCAGCGCCTACTTTCAAACATTGAAAAGAAAGAGGGTCCAGAGGTTGCATCCAATCATGGGTTAATGGCGACTTTGTTCCTGGCGTTTATGGGTGCATTGGCTGGATTGCTGGTTAAAGGATTCCAGGCATTAGCAACGCCGTTGCGGTTTTTAGGTTCATTTTTCAGCCCATTACTCAAAGCTTTACAGGCTCTTGCCCGTGCAATTGGCTTAAAGAAGCTTGCGGATCGGATCGGTTCGCCAGGCACGAAAAACCCCGGCAATAAATCCGGCGGGCCAGCTGGTACCGTAAAGGATAGCTCTACTAAAGGAGGCGCGGGTAAGGCGATATTAAAGAAATTGCCAATTGTTGGGGCTTTAATGTCGGCGGGCTTTTTGGGTAAAGAGCTTTACGATATTTCTGAAAATGATGAAACCAGAGAGACTAAGACTAAGCAAGTCGGCTCGGCGGTCGGTTCTACTGTTGGCGGTGTTGGTGGTGCGCTTGGTGGTGCTGCAGCTGGTGCGGCGGTCGGCTCAGTGGTCCCATTGGTCGGTACTTTGGTCGGCGGTATTGTTGGCGCAGTCCTGGGCGGTATAGGTGGCGATAAACTAGGGGGAATCCTGGGGGATAAATTCGGTGCTTGGGTCAATGACCTAAGATCATCGGGTTTTATTGATCGCATGTCCTATAGATGGGACGTTGGCGTAAATGCCATGAGTATTATGTGGCGTGACTTTACCAGTCTGGCTTCATCGGTATGGTCCGGCATGGTTGCGGGCTTACAAGGTGGCTGGAATGCGGTAGTTAATACTACTCAACTTATGTGGCAAAACGTGAGCAGCGCGTTCACCTCGGCTACAGATTTTATTAAATCCACTTGGGCCACGACTGCAGCTGTTGTTGGTGGCGCGCTCGATACAGTATGGACCAGTCTAGGGGAGCTTGCCTCCCAGTTAAATGAAGCAATTAAGGCTAAAACTGGGGTAGATATTGCCCAGAATGTTGATGACATGAAAAAGACCGTTGCTGGATGGGCCGATGGCCTAAAAGCAGCGGTGAATGATGTTTCAAACTCATTTAAAGAAAAGCTCGGCGGTATGTTTGAAGGAAGTTATTTAGGTGGCGTTTTTAGCCAGGCTCAGAATATGGCCGACACTAATAATGAGCCGCTTAGCACTTCAAAAGAACAAGATGCCAATCAAACAGGTGTACTTAACGCATTTCTGAAAGCTGGATTTACCAAAAACCAGGCAATCGCCTTAACCGCAGAAGTTGGTCGTGAAAATGACTATAACTCTAAAAACTTGTATGGCTATCACAAGGATGCGGCAAACGGCGCTGTGAATATGGGTATGATCTCCTGGCAGGGCGATAGAGCCAAGCGTTTAGAGGAACACATGCAAAGCAAGGGCTTGATCAAAGACGGTAAAATGGTGAGAAGCCAGGCCGCTTTAGACGCTCAAGCTGAATTTGTTAAAAAAGAGATTGATGGCGGTCAATACAAGGCAACTAAAAAGCTGTTTTCGGAAAGCCCAAATCTGGACCCCGAAGCTTATGCAAAAACACTGGGTAAAGACTATATTAGATGGGCCTACGGCCAGAATGTCCTTTCTAATGGCAATAGCTTTGACTGGAAAAAGCATGATGCAAAACGCAGAGGGTACAAGGTTAAGGCTGCTGCTAAAACAAGTACCGCTATTCCATTTAGACCGGGATATAACGCGCAAACTGCTCAAGCGGCTATAGCGGAAAAAGGGAAAGGCCAGGCAACCAGTACGGCGGCACCCAAAGCGGATCAGAACACAGCTAATGCACCTCAGACTGAAACTGTGACCGCTTCAATGGATGCGACCCAGGCAGAGGAAAAAGTAAACCCTAACTCTATTGAAAGCTTGATGCAGACCGTTAATAACTTTGATGGCATGTCAAATATTAAACATGCCGTTGTAACTATGCTCAAAAGCAGTGCCGAAGGCCCAGGGGTAGCGCAATATGCTCCACGTAAGACCCCAGTAGTACCAGCTGTGAACGTGTCAGCGGCACCACCTATTGCAGAGGCCCCGAAAGTTAGCACACCAATTGCAAGCACTCAAACGGCCCAGGATTCCAATAAGGCAATCGATGATGTATCGAGAGATTTATCAGACAGACGTATTGCTCACATTGTAACTGGCGCTTATTCAAGCCCGACCTGATCTAAACAGGAAAACCAGAAAAAACCTCAAACAACATTGTGCCACATTTAAAGCATGAAAACTTTAAATGGGCATGATGTTGCCGAAATGGTAGGCCACTGGACTGAAACCCCGATGAATGGGTATTTAGGCAGTCCCTACGGACAAAACTTCAAATCTTTTTTACAGCAACCGCAAACTGTGGTTGTTGGAAATTCATTCATTCAAAAACTGCAAAAAGACGTTGATATTTTGCAAGTTTTACCCCCTGATGCAGTCAATATGTACTCAGTTCCTAAAGGTACTGATGGTGCGGAAGTGATTTTGTCTGTGGCAGGGCGCAAGTTCAATATAGGCTGAAATTATGATCACTAAACAAGAATTTTCGCAGTCTGCTTTTGCAACTATCGGTGATTATCCAACCCTTGAGATTTTGTACCAGGCAAAGGACCCTCGACTACTACAACACATTGATGCGATAGCAACGATGCTTTCGATGTTCTCAGCACAACTGGAAGTTGCTCAGGCAGAGCCTTTTGAAAAAACCAAGCAAAGCACCGTACTTGCAGATGCGGCCATGCGGGGCGTGATCCCTAAAGCAGTACCGACCGTGCTATCTATCAAGATCGAAAATGATGCAGTAGAAGCCGTGTCAATTGGCGCGGGGCGTATTCTACTTGATTCTAGTGGTCGATCTTTAAGAGTGGATAGTTCAGTAAGTGTAAATGCTAAAAGCACTGGCTATGTTACAGCTACTCAGTTATATGACCTTAAAACAGTACATACCGTGACTGAAAGCCGACCATTTTATGAGATTCCCTTGCCTATGAAGCATGAGGAATCACTTTTATCAGGCGTTCGCGTTTTTGATGAGGCTGGTAATGAATATACCTATAGTGATAGGTATGTTGCGATTAATGCTGATGAAAAAGTTTTCCATATTGAAGTTGATGAAAAGCAAAACTTTTATGTGCGCTTTGGTTATAAGGGTATTGTCGGCGTTCAACCTCCTAAAAATGCACAAATTACAGTCCAGGCCTTTTATACATTCGGTTTAGTTGATTCCTACTTACAAGGGGATCAAGTTGTTTTTGAGGTAAATCAATCTCTAAATGATGCCTATGTAAAACTTTCAATTGATGCAGTTAAAACAGTCGGTGAGGCACCAATTTCTACAGCGGTTTTACGCGAATTAACCAAATATCCAAGCGTATATAATAAAAACGCCGTTTATTTAGGTGAGTTTGATTATTTAATTCGCAGTAATTTTCCTCATTTAGCCTTTCTATCTGTCTGGAATGAGGCAGCGGAAGAAATTGCTAGAGCGCCAAGTACGGACAATATTAATAGTCTATTTATTGCTGTGGTAGGTGACACTGGCCAGGAAAGTTATGATCTATACGCCCCAGGTAAAAAACCTACGGAAGTTACTCAATTAACCCCATTGCAGCAAAGTATTAAGACTGCTGTTTATAAGGCTGATGACACCTATCGAGTACGTTTTTTCCAGCCATTGGTTCGGGAAATAGCCGTATCCATTACTGCCAACGTTTCTACTTCTTATGATCAGGATGTGGTTAAGAAACAGATTCAATCAGCTGTTTTAGATAAATATGGCCAAGATTCAGTAGTAATGAGTAGAGGTAAGGCAAAACCTAAATACCAAGATCTTTATAACCATATTAAAAAAAATGTAACGGCCTTAGCGGTCGGTAGTGCTGACTTGAAAATTGTTATTGAGGATCTAAGCCAGTTTGATGCCTATCCTGAAATTTGGCAATACATTGATGTAAGTAAGTTAAACATTGTGGTGAATGTAGAAAACGTATCTACAAACTCCTGGGGGGTCGGATTCTAATGTTCGACTTTCAGGCCTCAGTTATCCCTCAAATGACCCCACTTCAAAAGAGTTATACCAATAATTCTTTTGAACGAGAAATCAAAGAGCTATTTATCAATCTGTTTAAAACCCATTTAGGTGAGGCAACTTTTAACGCTTTCGTACTGGGTTCACCGCATTTAGGTAGCTTTGACCTGGTGCGGAAAAGTATCAATACAGATGGTATTTCATTGCTGCAAAGTAATGTTGAAGAAACCACGACCCGATATTTATATCGCGCCTGGAAATCGGGGGACGTTCAAAAGCGCGGCCTCCATATCTTGCGGGTTTATGTGAAATTGCTATTCGGTAGTTTGGCAGAAGTTATCCAACTGCAGCACAGTATTCATGAGCCTTATCCGACCAAACTTGTTGAATATAAGCCTGGTGATTCTCTATTGCCAGATCATTACCTAACATCGCGTGTGTATGTGGATATTGATTCTTCTTTTGCAGATGAATCAATTAAGCGTATTGCAAGCAGTGTGCAGTCAATCCTGGCTGCTCGTTTTGTTCCTGAGATTCGTTTCAAAACCCTATCGACCCGTTCAAGCATGACATTCCTATTTGCAAATAACAGTGGACTAAGAGCGCACTTCATAGCAAAAGGTACATTGGTGAATAACAATGGCAATTAACTTAGCATTAACCCTTACTTTAGATGGTAGAGATGCGTTCTGGAATAGTGGAAATACAGGTACAAAGCTTGATATTACACACTTGCAATTTGGTACTCGAAACCGCCTACCAACGGGTGAGGAATCTCTTTTAAGCTTACCAAAGCAATCAGTAAAGATTCAAAACGGCAATAAGATCGGACCAGATCAGGTTCGGATTATGGCCACAATGCCGGGGATTGAAAACTATAACGTCACGGAAATCGGTTTATGGTCCGGTGAGCCTGGGCTTGTGGGCAGTATTTTAATTGCTTATACATCGGTGAGGACTGGATATATTGCCCAGATGGTTAATGGCATTGATCTAGTGTTTACCTATGACATGGTAATTGCTACAACGGATATTGATAAAATTAATATCGTTAAGGATACTGATCAAAGCTCGACTTTTTCCCTGCTTGCGGAGCATGAAACAGATAGAAATGCTCATCCTTTTTATGTGACAACTGATACGGCTCAGACTATTTCTGGCGCTAAAACTTTCACAAATAAGGCGATTTTTTCAGGTGGCTTAACTGGTGAATTGACAGGAAATGCTTCAACTGCAACACAGCTTAAAACACCCCGAACGATTGGCGGTGTAAGCTTTAATGGTACTGCAAATATCAACCTACCTGGCGTAGATATTGCGGGCAATCAAAACACCTCCGGGAATGCTGCAACCGCTTCAAAATTGGCGGCGGCTGTCCTGATTGGGGGAGTTGCTTTCGATGGTTCGGCTGCAATCAACCTACCTGGCGTAGATATTGCGGGCAATCAAAACACCTCCGGGAATGCTGCCACTGCAACTAAACTCCAAACGGCTCGCACGATCAATGGCGTTTCGTTCGATGGTAGCGCCAACATTACCATTGCGGATAATACTAAATTACCATTAGCTGGCGGCACAATTACAGGCAGTTTAAATGTAAGCGATACAATCACTGTTACAAATGTGGGAGAACAAGTAGGTGCATTTAAGAAGCTTATTCAAGCTAGTACTACTACGGATGGCGGATTCATTGCAGTAGGTAATAATGGTGTAGATAAAGGATACGTTGAAATTGGTACTACTGATGATGAAGATGCAGAGATTTATGCTTCGCAGCGAACTACTGCAAATGCTGTAATACGTAGAGCAAAATTATTGGATGATGCTGGTAATACAAGCTTTCCGGGCACTGTAACTGCTCCTACATTTAATGGTGCATTAAACGGTAACGCTGCTACAGCTACTAAATTGCAAACTGCTCGCACTATTGGCGGGGTATCGTTTGATGGTACAGCAAATATCAACCTTCCAGGCGTGAACACGACAGGTAATCAATCAACAACTGGAAATGCTGCCACAGCGACTAAACTTGCCACAGCTCGCTCAATTAACGGTGTGGGCTTTGATGGTACAGCTAATATTACGATTGAGGATAATACTAAATTGCCGTTAACTGGCGGTACATTAACTGGCGGTTTAACTGCACCCAATCTTACGACTACTGGTAGTATAAAAGCTATTACACTTCATGCCACTGGTGCGGGTGATTATTCCCCATCAGATCAGGGTGCATACCTTTCATGGAATAGAAATGTTGGATTGGGTAAAACTGACTTTATTAATAATAGAGGTGGGGGTGCAGGTGGTTTTGATTGGTGGAATGGAAACGAAAGTAGTTACACCCAAGTAATGAGTCTAGACCAAAGCGGAGTATTATCAACTAAAGGCGGTTTTAACGGTAACGCTTCAACGGCAACCAAACTTGCTACAGCGCGTACAATCTCATTGATAGGTGATGGTGCGGGTAGTGCTAGTTTTGATGGTTCAGCGAATACATCAATTAACCTTACCTTAAATGATGTGAACAATTCTGCCGGAACTTATGGCGCAAATAACTTAGAAATCCCAACATTCACATTAAATAAAAAGGGTTTATTAACCTCGGCGGGTAA